>JANYCL010000476.1 GCA_025360355.1 Sphingobacteriaceae bacterium | reverse complement strand
ATTTGAAAAAGGCCATCGAGTATGTTGAAAGCGATGATCCCGCAAACAAATTTGAATATGGTAATGGGTTTTTAGAGTATTTGCCAACCAAACAATTTTATTTGCCCGTTGATTCCATGGCAGTAATGAAAAATAAAATTGTTTCCTTAAAAGATACAGGCCGTATTGTAAAAAATATTAGCTGGACCATTCCACGCGGTGCCATAACTAAGAACGATCTAATGGTTCTGGATCTGTTAGCGCATTCTGATTGGAAACGTCCGATCTATTTTGCGGTTACAACAGGTAATGAGGCTTATGTTGGATTAGAAAAATATTTCCAATTAGAAGGTTTAGCTTTCCGTTTAGTACCAATTAAACAAAATGAGAGTGAAGAAATGGGTGGAGGTAGAGTGAATACAGAAGTAATGTATAAAAACATTATGGAAAAATTCTTGTGGGGCGGTATGGATAAGTCTGGCGTTAATCTTGATGAAAATTGTTTACGCATGGCTGCGAATCTCCGCATGCAAATGTCAATTTTAGCAAATGCATTGATCGCAGAAGGAAAAAATAGCAAAGCAAAAGCAGTTTTAGATAAGTGTTTAGAAAAAATGCCTGATGAGAATGTACCGTTTGATGCAAGTTTGTTTACAATTACTGCAGGCTATTATCAGTTAGGAGATATAAAAAAGGCAAATGCTTTAGCAAAACAGTTGTTCGATATTTTTGAAGGTGATCTTAAAGTTTACAACGCACAAAGCGGACAACACCGTATTGCTTTTGGCCGCGAAGTAAATCAATGTAAAGAAATAATGCGCCGACTTGTTGGTTTAACTTCACAGTTCAAACAAAAGGAATTGGAAAAAGAATTTATGGGCCGTTTACAAGCGATTATTCCACCTGAAGAGTTAGCACCGCCTCAAGAACAATCAAAGCCAATGCCTAATTAATCCTTCGGCAAGCTCAGGATGACAACATTTTTTAAATAAATAACATTTTACATGTCGACCGCTGAACGCGTAAGTGCTACTGATACTTCTGATAATTACGTTTTACAACGTAGCATTTTCGCATATCTTGAAGCTGCGAAAATTGTAAAAGGAAAAGTTCTGGAAATTGGAACAGGCTCAGGTTATGGGGTAAAATACATTGCGCCTTTAGTAGATAAGTTTGTGACCATTGATAAATTTATTTGTGATGTTGATTTTAAAACTTATCCAAACGTTGAATTCAAACAACAAACTGTTCCGCCATTTCAGAATATTGCAGATAACAGTTTTGATTTTGTTGTTACATTTCAGGTTATAGAACATATTGTTCCGGATGATCTTTATGTAAAGGAAATTGCACGTGTTTTAAAACCAGGCGGTAAGTTGATCGTTACTACACCAAACCGTCACATGTCCTTAAGCCGCAATCCATGGCACATCCGCGAATACAAGCCAAACGAATTGGCTTTGCTTTTAAAAAAACATTTCAAAACAATTGAAACAAATGGAGTTTATGGCAATGATGCAGTAATGGCCTATTATCAAAAAAACAAAGAATCGGTACAGAAAATAATGAAGTTCGATATCTTTAATTTACAATGGATCTTACCGCGACAAATTTTACAAGTTCCATTTGATATCATGAACCGTCGTAACCGAAAAAAACTCTTGAATTCCAATAACGATCTCACTTCAAACATAAAGTCATCAGATTTTTTTATAAAAGCTGTTGATGATAAAAGCCTCGATCTGTTTTACGTAGCCGAAAAATAAAAAATATTGATCTCTCAACTTTTAATACAACCCAAAAAAGCATTCAGACTGTTGTATCCAAAAGCGATTTGGAGAGCAACAACTACATCACCCACGATATTCCTTACCTTCGATGATGGTCCGATCCCGGGTTTAACCGAATGGGTACTGGATACTTTAAAAACGTATAACGTAAAAGCTACTTTTTTTTGTGTAGGAGAAAATATCACAAAGAATGAGGCTATTTTTAACCGAATTATTCAAGATGGTCATACGGTAGGGAACCATACTTATAACCACATAAAAGGATTTAAGACGAAAACCGACGATTACCTCGAGAATACTGAAAAGTGCGAGCAATATACCAATAGTAAACTGTTCAGGCCGCCTTACGGACAACTCAAAAAATCGCAATATAGAACGCTTCTTGAGAGGGGATATAAGATAATCATGTGGGATGTGATCTCTTACGATTATGAGAAAATAACGCCGGAAGCTTGTTTCAAAAACGTTCAGAAAAATGTTAAAAACGGCAGTATTGTGTTATTTCACGATAATATTAAGGCTGAGAAGAAAATAAAATACGCTTTACCTAAAACGATAGAGTTTTTTTTAAAATTAAATTATAAATTTGAGGCGTTATAATTGCAATGAAAAAGAGCTTTTACATATTC
>JANYCL010000392.1 GCA_025360355.1 Sphingobacteriaceae bacterium | reverse complement strand
TAATGTTTGTAAAATAATTGCCATGTCGCGATCTGATGAACCATAAGTATAATAATTCACCGAATAATACGGAATGGTCAGTGAAGCTTTACTAATTAATTTCTCCGCTTCATCAGTCTGACCAATTTGCGCATACGAAGCGGCCAATAACCAACGCGCCTGATCAGATAAAGTATAAAATTCACGCAAACGGTTCATCGCGCTCATTGCAGGTTGATTTGCTAAAGCGAGAACATATAAACGGTAAGCTTGCATCACATCATTATTGAAATATTTATTTTTCGCGAACTCGTAACTCATCGCTGCTGTTTTTTCGTAGTTCAATAAATTTTTCTTCACACTGCCGGGAATTGTATATCCCTTTTTCTCAGCTAAAATTAAAAACTGCGCTGCGTAAGAAGAACCCCAATCGTTCGCTTCGTTCATGCCTTGCCAATAAGCCATTGCCCCACTTCCAATTTGGAATTTACGGATCTCATTTATTCCGCCTTTGATATTTTTTTCAATTTCTGCTTTACGCTCAGGAGAAAGATCCATGATATCCGTTAAATACAATTGTGCAAAAACCTGTGATGTAGTTTGCTCAATGCATCCATGCGGATAAGAAATTAAATAATGTAAACGGTCATCCAAATTAATTGGAGGAATTGTAGATAATTCCAACACACCTGTATTTGTTCCTGCTAAGCCCAATGGATTTACATTTCCTGCTTCCGTTTTTCCTGCATCGATCCAAAAATCTTTACTTGTGCTTTGGTATGGATTCGGATTGCGCACATCTAATTCTATTTCATAAACAGAAGTATGTCCGCCGCCATTTGCAGTGATTTTCACAGTAGCAATTCCTGTTTGATTTTTTACTTTCAGATCAAAGACAACCATTTTCTCATCATCTTTTCCAACATTAACGGTTTTTGAATTTCCTCCGGCAGTTTGCAATAAACCATTCACTTCAACTTTCACAGTTGTTGAACCAATATTTTTATCGCCGCCAAAAATAGAAACAGGTAATTTCACTTCTTCCGTCACACTTAACACGCGCGGTAAAGTTCCCAATACCATTAATGGTGCTTTTACAGGCGTAGTTTTTTCCGCATGACCGTAAGCTCCTTTGTATCCCGCGATCAACATTGTGCGGACAGAACCAACATACATTGGTAATTTAAAGTTCACATCTTTTTTCTCGCCTTTATTTAAATGGAACGGTCCGAAAAATCTCACCATTGGTTTAAAGCGATTTGCTTTTGCGCCATCATCTCCTGCTTCGCTGCCGTCACCACCAATACTTAAGATGCGTTCTAAGTCTGCACCAAATGCACCGATAACATTATCGTACACATCCCAGGTTTTTACACCGAGCGCTTCTTTACTGTAAAATGCATTCCAAGGATTTGGAGTTTTGAAACGCGTGATATCTAATAATCCTTCATCGACAACGGCAAGCGTGAAAGCCATCTCTTTAGAATTTTCTTCTCCGACAGTAATAGTTACATTTTGTTCAGGAACTAAAACACTCGGCATTGCAATTGTTGGTTTCAAATGTGTTTCAGGATCATCAATATTAATTGGTACAACTCCATACAAACGAATTGGCAGATCATTTTTGCGCGTGTGCGGCTGCATTAACGAAACGTGTACATAAACATTCGGCGCAAATTCAGGTTTTACTTTAAATCTGAATAATGTTGTTCCTTTCATTGTTTCTAACCAATGACCTTCTAAAACACGACTGCCATTTTCAATTGTAACTAATGCTCTTCCATTATCGGGAGAAGGAATTGTAACAACAACTTCATCTCCAGTTTTGTAAGCATTTTTATCGGTTGTGAATTGAAGCATATTGGAAATAATTTTATTATCCCCGTCTCCGCCTCTTTCCATCCAGTTCGACCAATCAAAATAAGTTATGGCTGTTGAAGAATGTCCGCCATCTAAGTCTGTTACTTTAATTAAATAACGTCCCCACTCGTTTTCTTTAATATTTACTTTTACTTGCGCTTTTCCATTCTTAGAAGAAATGTTTTGCGTCATGATCGGTTTGTGATATTCATCCGATGCGTAATTTGCTAATTCATCGTTGTACTGATCCCACCACCATCTCCATTCCATTTTATACAATTCGAATTTTAAATTACCACGAGAAACAGCATTGCCTTTATAATCACAAGTTGCAATATCTATCATGTGATCTTTTCCTGTGTAAAGTATTCCTGAATTTTTTTCACCTTCGGGTAATTTTACACCAACATAATTTTGGTAAGGAGAATAATCAATTGAGAAACGATCAACACTAAACGCGCCGCCTTCTTCGTAAACTTTTGTATTGAAAGCCGCTCTTAAAAATCCCGGAGCACTTTTTTCTAAACTTAAATTCAACGGAATGGTTGCATTACCAACATCATCTAGTTTTTCGTTGAACACACTTACATTCTGCGCTTCAAAACGTAAAGTCTGATCATCAAAATTATAATCTTTGAATTTCTCGAATGAAGTATTGCCCGAAGTTAAAGCGACATCAATTGTCGCAGGCAAATTATGAACCACTGCACCTGTTAACCAATTTGCGTGGAGTTTAATATCATTCGGTACACTTCCGTTTATTAATTTATTATCCGCAACATCCACTTGAATTTTCAAACGGTTCGGCATGATCGTTTCGATGCGGATGCTCTTGTAAAATTTAATGGAACCAATTTTAACCTCAGCATTCCACAAACCTGTAGGCGCGTTTTTATCAGTGAGTGTTGTGAAGTTGTAGAATCCATCAACACTCTTGCTATTGATAATACGTTTATAAGTTTGTCCTTGCGGATTGGTTAATTCAAAAACCACAGGATGATTTGCAGGAATGGAAGCTAATTTATCTTCTAAAATAAAATTCAGAAATAAAGTATCACCAGGACGCCAAACACCACGCTCGCCATAAATAAATCCTTTCACACCTTTTTTAATGTATTCTCCCGAAACATCATACATACTCAACGACAATGAAGTTCCATCTTCCAAACGTAAATAAGCGCGTTGTTTATCTTTTTTCGCAACTAAGAAACTTGCTTTTTGTTTTGCGTTAATGAAAGCTTGTCCGTCGCCGTTTGTTTTTCCTGTAAAGATTAATTGTCGTTGGTAATCGTATAATTCTAAAGTCACATCACTTAACGGATTTGTAGTGATGAGATCATTTGCGCAAACAAATAAACTTCCGTCGTTACCTTTTTTAAGCGTTAAACCAAGATCAGATGACAAAATATTTCTTGAAACTGTCCTTTCGTATTGGTGATAGTAAGAAGATTTGCATGGATTATCGCGGTTTTCCCAATCGTATGAATCTCCGTCTTCACCTTCTTCATAATAATTATAGCTGTTGTAATCTTCATAATAATAACCAAAATAAGAAACCTCATCATCATCTTCAGGCTCTTTAATATCTTCCATTTCAAATTTATCATCCACGCTATTACCAAGACAAGGATAAGTTGAATACGATTTTTTGAAACTTAAGAACACACGGTAAATTGCTCCGGGTTCTGCTTTTATTAAAGAAGAAAGATCAAGCGAGAATTTTTTCCATACGCCGAAGTCTGCTGGGTTTGTAATTCCCAAATTAATTCTTTTCTCCACAATTTTTTTTCCGACCTGCGACAAACCATTACCGCCATCCATTGCGTTGGTTTGTAAGAATTGGAGAATGTTATTTTCGTAGATCTTCACAATTTTCACATCAACTGCCATTAAATTCACAGTTTCAAATGGCATTGATAAACCATTTGTAGATGGTAAAATATTTCCTGTGCCCGAGAATTTCACTTCCGGTTTAAATTCATTGAAGACAACACTAATTTCCGCGCTCTTTCCTAAAATTTGTCCTTTGGTATCTTTTACATTTTCTCCAATGGTCAACGTATAAGTTTCAGATTGAACTTTATTTGGATAAACAAGAACCTGATTGTTGTTGATGATATATTTAAGATCTTTTAGTCCGCTGATATCGATGATACCTTCAAGAGTTTGGTTCTGATCAATTGGGTTTGAGAAATTCAATAACACAAATTGCTCGTTATCGCTTTCAACTCTTGTGCCTAACAATTGTAATTTACCTTTAGCAGGAACATCAAACGTTTTAGTTTGGTTGTAAGTTAGGTTTAGAGATTGTCCGTTGCAGGTAATATTTACTTTATCGCTTCCTGAATCCGGACGTTCAATACTATCTATTAAAAATTTGTGAAGAGTTTCTTTTTCGTTGTGGATCCATTTTACTTTCAGACTAGAAGAATTCAATTTTGCAGAAAGTGTTTTCTCCAATGAAGCTTCATCCGCAAAATCAGCTGTTGAAACTGTTCCCGCTAAGGAATAATAATTATAATCGGTAGTATGATAACTTTTTAATTCGTTTACTTGTAATTGTAAAGATTGTTTAATGGATTGAAAAACGAATTCAAATTCTTTTAATTCATCCTTCACTTCCATTAATTTATTTAAATGGAAAGTTGCTTTGTATAATTTCCCCGCATCCAAACGGTTCTTTGGTTTAAATTCCAATGTTTGCGCGTCTTTCCAAACCGCTTCACCTTCAATACTCGGATCAAAAGAAAAATATTCTTCCTTTAAAGGCGTATTCAATTGGGTTGTATTCGCAAACTCAGTCGCAAATTTTATTTTAATGGTAGAACCTGTCGAGACGTATCCCGTAGTAAACGCAGAGATGTAACTCGCGAACTCAGGATTTATTTTATTCCCGACACTAGAATTAGAATTACTTCCGGTAAGAGATGAGAAAATGTCGCGGTTATTATATAATAACACGCCTCCGGCAGTGATAGCCATTCCTATCACCATCCATTTGATTTTGTTTACTAACATAAAGTTATTAGGGATTTAATTGGATTAAAATTACTTCTTTTACTAGTGCGCAGGTTTTTAGTTTCATTGGGAGTTGTTAGAAATTGTTAACGTTGTTTCGGTGAAAGGTTAAAGGTTAAAAGTGAAAGGTTGTTTGGGCGTGCCCCCTTCCGCCGCGGTTATTTGTAGAAGCGGAAGGGTCGGGCTCTCGCCACTCGCTTTTTAATTTGTGTGAAAAACAAAAATTAAAAGAGCTCAAACAATGGCTCCATCCCTCACGCGGGTTTTTCGTTTGCTTATACATTGTTGAATTTTTAATTAGAGATGGTAGTTTTTTAAAATTCCATAAGGATATCAACAAAATAGTTGGGAAGTGCATAGATTTTTAAAAATGCTACAAATCGTAGCAACACCTTGCTTTGATCTAACCTATCTTTACCCCATGAACGAAAACCTCGACGCTAACGAAGAGAACCTTTCTCAAACCGATAAGGAACTTGAAAAAGCCCTCCGCCCAATAGAGTTTAACGACTTTAGCGGACAAGAAAGCGTTGTAGATAACCTTAAAGTTTTTGTTCAGGCAGCTAAACAACGTGAAGAATCTCTCGATCATGTTTTGCTTCATGGTCCTCCGGGTTTAGGTAAAACTACCCTTGCTCATATTATTGCGAATGATCTTGGCGTTAATCTTAAAGTGACTTCCGGTCCGGTTCTTGATAAGCCGGGAGATCTTGCAGGGCTTCTCACCAACCTCGCGCCTAATGATGTTTTGTTTATTGATGAGATTCATCGTTTGAGTCCAATCGTTGAAGAATATCTTTATTCGGCAATGGAAGATTTTAAAATTGATATTATGATCGACAGCGGACCGAATGCCCGTTCGGTTCAAATAAAATTAAACCCATTTACTTTGGTTGGTGCCACCACCCGCAGCGGATTATTAACTTCACCGCTCCGTGCAAGATTTGGCATTAACTCACGCCTCAATTATTACGATAGTAAAGTACTGACAGGAATTGTTGAGCGCAGTTCAGAAATTCTAAATGTTGAAGTAAGTCAGGATGCGGCTTACGAAATAGCAAGACGGAGTCGCGGCACGCCCCGCATAGCAAACGCATTGCTAAGAAGGGTCCGCGACTTCGCACAAATTAAAGGTAACGGCAAGATCGATATGGAAATTGCTACTTATGGATTGAAAGCTTTGAATGTAGATAAGAACGGATTGGATGAAATGGATCACCGCATTTTAATGGCGATCATCGAAAAATTCAAAGGCGGTCCGGTTGGAATTACAACTATAAGCACCGCAGTTGGCGAAGAAGCAGGAACCATTGAAGAAGTGTATGAGCCGTTCTTAGTTCAGGAAGGATATTTGACAAGAACACCGAGAGGAAGAGAAGTGACGGAGTTAGCTTACAAACACTTAGGTAAGTCTATTTACAATAAAGGTGGAAGTTTGTTTGATTAACCTCACCCGTCCACCAAAGGTGGACACCCTCTCCTCATGGAGAGGGAAAAAGTTTCCTTCTCCGCTGAGGAGAAGGTGGCTGACGAAGTCAGACGGATGAGGTTAAATAATTAATAATTTAAAAATATGGATCATAATTTATCAGTTTCGCAATCGGTCATTATTAATGCTGATGCTAAAAAAGTTTGGGATGCTTTAATCAATCCTTCAAAAATTAAAATTTATTTATACGGTACCGATACCGTTACCGATTGGAAACCCGGTAGTCCAATTATTTTTCAGGGTGAATACGAAGGACATAAGTATAAAGACGAAGGAAAGATCTTAGAAAATAAACCTTTGGAATTAATCAGCTATAGTTATTGGAGTGGCTTTACAGGTTTAGAAAATAAACCCGAGAATCATTCAAAAATAACTTATCACGTAAAAGCAATTGATGCCAACACCACCCAATTCACCTGGACGCAAAAAGGCTACGCCACTAAAGAAGGCTACGAACACAGCAAATCCGGCATGACTGATTTTTTGAAATCGGTTAAAGAGGTTGCGGAGAGGTAACCTCACCCACCACGCCCACAGTCAACCTCACCCGATTCGCAAGCGAACCACCCTCTCCCAAAGGAGAGGGATAATTTTCCTTCTCCTTTGGGAGAAGGTGTCCACGAAGTGGACGGATGAGGTTTAACGGGAAGTTCTTAGAAGAACAAATTCATTTTATTTACGGGTCGTTTTATTAATACGGGTAAACGAACACTGAGTTCATTAAAGCCAAACGTATGCGCAGAAAATTTCCAATGCATTTTAATGCCCCATTTACTACAAAAAGCTATGCCAAAAATTTACGCAGGCCACTTACTCTTGCAGAGAACCGATTTTGGTACTATGTAAGAAGTCGGAAAATGTTAGGACTAAAATTCAGAAGACAACATCCTTTAGGAAGATTCATTGCTGATTTTTATTGTCATGAACTTAGGTTAGTTGTAGAAATTGACGGTTGCATTCATGATCTAAAGCAAATTATTGAATATGATCGAGAAAGGGAAGTTCAAATAAAAAAACTTGGACTTAAAGTTTTACGTTTTTCTAATTCAGACGTTTTTCATAATCCACATCTAATCGAGTTGGCTATAAAGGAGTTTATGGATTCTAAAAGTGGTGTTAGTTTATGAAAGCATCCGTATGTTACCTCACCCGGTTCGCATGGCGAACCACCCTCTCCCAAAGGAGAGGGATAATTTTCCTTCTCCTTGCAGGAGAAGGTGTCCGCCTTTGGCGGACGGATGAGGTTTACGTAGTTGTAAGCATTCCTTCCTATCTTCGTCTAATACAATATGCGCACCTTTTACGCTTTATTATTGATAATTATTTCCTTTGGTATGAAATCCCAAACAGATTCTATTCAAAAACCTCTTGATAAAACCAATCGTTATCTTTCTATCAATTATGATAACGATTTTTTTAGTGCTACTGACCGTTATTATACTCAAGGAATTTATTTAGAATATATCGCGCCTTTTTGGAGGAAGTCACCGGTTTCGAGAATTTTAATTCCATTAAATAAAAGATCTCAAAATTATTATGGTTTGGCGGGCAGACAAGATTGTTTTACTCCGGGAAGTATAAGGTACGATACTTTAAATTATCTTGATAGACCTTATGCCGCGACAATGTATTTGTCGCAATTTTTAATTTCAATTGATGAAATAAAAAAACGCAGACTCACAACAAAAATAGATCTTGGGGTTATTGGTCATTGCGCAGTTTGCGAGGAGGAACAAAAGGGAATTCACCGCGCTTTGGTAAATATTCAGCCATTAGGTTGGCAATATCAATTGGCGACTGATTATATGGTGAATTATAATTTTGGTTTGGAACAGGGGTTGATCTCCACAAAATATTTTGAATTAAATGCATTGGGAGATCTGCGTGCCGGAACAATTTATGATGATGCAAGTTTAGGCTTAATGATCCGCACAGGCTTTATGGCAGGTTATTTTAAACAACTCACCACCATAAAAAATGCAACGAAAAATAAATTTCAATTATTTGCATTCGCAAAAGGAAAAACAAAATTTGTTGGTTATAACGCCACAATGGAAGGCGGTTTGTTTAGTAAAGATATTTTCACTCTGCCCGCTTCTTCTATAAGTCCATACGTTTTACAGGGAACCTGGGGAGTTGTTTTAGCCTATAAACGTTTTAAAGCAGAATACACGAAAGTTTACGAAAGTCCTGAGTTCCTTAATGGCCGTTATCATGGGTATGGACATTGTAATATTACGATTTGTTTTTAGTTACCACCCCGTCAAGACGTTTCCGTCTTGACAACCCCTCCTTGGCAGGCGGGGAGCCGCATTCGTTTCCATAAATTTCATTTTGAAAAAATAAACAGCTCTCACCCTGCCAAGGGGGAGTGTCAGCAAAGCTGACGAGGGGGTCAACCTGTTTGCTTTTAGGACTTATATTTTGTAACTTTAATACTGAACCCTAGTATAACTAAGTATTAACCCTATAAAATTTGACTCATGAAAACAAAAACTACATATTCGTTATTGATAACGGCATGTGCTGTTATTGGATTTTTCCTTTTTAACTCGTTTAAAACAGAACCTGATACTCTTGCCGGAAAATATTTAACACTTAAAGTGGTTGAGCAACCCGGACTCGCCGCCAACTCATTTATGGTTATTGTAGATGAGAACGGAAAAACGGAAGAGATGCTGTTTGATAAATTTAAAGTTGATAACATCGCTCCAAACACCATTAAGGTAACGGCAACGGTAAACGACATTGCCAAAAAAGGCTACGATCTTTTCTCGCACAGCAGCAGCGCCATTGGCGGATTGATGATCGATACCTATACTTTTACGAAGAAGTAAATGAGATCAATAAAAATTACTTTTATTTTATTGGTCTTTTCCTTGATGTTTAATTCTTGTTCAAAGACTAAACTTGTAGGTAAATATGACGGAATAGCCGGGACCTGGAAATGGTTTACAGGTTGGTCTGATAATGGGAATCCCAATTTCAAACTCGACCTCAAGGAAAAAGGGAAATACAAACTTTATAATGGAAATGATAAAATTGATTTTGGAAGAACACTTGACAAAAACGGAAAATTATTTTTGGTGAGTGACAAACCATTTAAAAAGGGTTATTTTGTTGGTGGAGATCACGAAGTTAGTCTTCACAATACCGATACTCTTGGAATTGGAAATGATCAGATGCGGGATTTCCCTAACTCGGGTTATATAAGAGAATAATAAAAAAGCCCGATGTCTCCACCGGGCCTCTATAAATAATCAACCTTAACCCCTCCGTCTGCGCTTCGCAGACACCTCCCCTTAAAAAAGGTGAGGAGTTTTACTTATTCCTAAACACAAACTTATTATCAAACATATCAAGAACTATTTCTTTTTCCTTATCAATTGTTCCTGATAAAATTTGTTTCGACAATTCATTCAATACTTGTTTTTGCATCACACGTTTTACAGGACGTGCGCCAAATTGCGGATCGTAACCTAATTGTGAGAGCCAATCGATTGCTTCATGTGTTGCGCTTATTTTAATATTTTGCTCAGCTAATAATTTCGCAACGTTGTTGAACTGGATCTCTACAATTTTATTAATGTTCTCTCTCGTTAAAGGCTCAAACATGATCACTTCGTCGATACGGTTCAAAAATTCCGGACGAATTGATTTTCTTAGTAATTCAAAAACTTCCACTTTTGTTTTTGCTAAAACAGAATCTTTATTCTTCTCCGTCATCTTATCAAAATTCTCCTGGATCAAATGAGAACCGATGTTGGAGGTCATGATGATTATTGTGTTTTTAAAATTAACTGTTCTTCCTTTGTTATCGGTTAATCTTCCGTCATCTAAAACCTGCAATAAAATATTGAAGACATCAGGATGTGCTTTTTCAATTTCATCTAACAATACAACTGAATACGGTCTGCGCCTTACGGCTTCGGTTAACTGTCCGCCTTCATCGTAACCAACATATCCCGGAGGCGCACCAACTAACCTGCTTACTGAATGACGTTCCTGATACTCGCTCATGTCGATGCGTGTCATTGCATTTTCATTACTGAATAAAAATTCCGCTAATGCTTTTGCTAATTCTGTTTTACCAACACCAGTTGTTCCCAAAAATATGAATGAACCTATCGGACGTTTTGCATCCTGCAATCCAGCTCTGCTTCTCCGTACTGCATCAGCAATACTTTCAATCGCTTCATGCTGACCAACTACACGTTTATGCAATTCATCCTCAAGGTTCAATAATTTTTCCTTTTCACTTTGCAACATCCTTGAAACAGGAATTCCTGTCCACGCGCTTATTACTCCGGCGATATCTTCGCTATCAACTTCTTCTTTCACTAATTGTGAACCGCTCGCTTTTGCTTCTGATAACTTTGATTCCATCGCAGCTAAAGTTGCTTCAGCATCTTTTATTTTTCCATAGCGTATTTCCGCAACTTTACCGTAATCACCGGCTTTTTCAAAATTATTCGCCTGCACTTTCAGATCTTCAATTTGTAATTTAATTTTCTGAACACCTTCAATTGCTTCTTTTTCCCCTTGCCATTTTGCGCGTAATGAATTGCGTTTGTCTTGCAAGTCTGCTATTTCTTTATTGAGAACAGTAACTTTTTTATCTTCATTCTCACGTTTCATCGCTTCACGTTCAATTTCGTGCTGCATAATGTCGCGTTCGATCTTATCTAACTCAATTGGCATGGAATTAATTTGCATTCTTAATTTAGAAGCAGCTTCATCCATTAAGTCGAT
>JANYCL010000388.1 GCA_025360355.1 Sphingobacteriaceae bacterium | reverse complement strand
CTCGACTTATCGAAGGCTTTTATAAAACAATATAATTAATGTTATTTACCTCCTGTTTTAGGAGTAGTTTTTGGTTTTTCAGCAGTTTTCGGTTTTTCAGTAAGGCCGCCTGCTCCGGGAATTGTAGCTAGTGGCATTGCGTCCAATTTCTTTTTAACAAGCATTAAAACATCATCAGCAGCTTCAGAGTATAGAACATTTCCTGTACTTGTATCAATGATGTATTTAAACCCACCTTCTTTTGCAACAGCCTCAACACCTTTTTTTGCTTTATTCATTATTGGCGCAGTTAACTCAGCAGATTTTTTTTGGTATTCCTGTTGCGCTTGTTGTTTAAAATCTTCAATACGTTTTTGTAAAGACTGCAACTCTTCTTCTTTCGTTTTCTTGATCAAGTCACTCATGCTAGCTTGACCTGCTAGGTAATCATTATATTTTGTTTGGAATTCATTATCCATGGTGATAACATTTTTTTCCAGATCTTTCCAATAATTTTGAGCAACCTCTTTCGCAGTTTTGGTTTCAGGCATCATGCTAACCAATGAGTCTAAATGAATGTGTCCCACTTTTTGCGCATTACAAATTGTAATTGCACCAATGGTAAATAAAATTAGAGTTGCTTTTTTAATATTTGTTTTCATTTTTTTATTTTTAATATGAATTATTTCGCGCCTTTAGCCGGACCCGGATTTGTTTTTGGTTTTTCAGGACCATTTGCACCCGGAATAAGTGCTGCCGGCATCGAGTCTAATTTCTTTTTCACTAGTAATAAAATATCTTCTCCCGGTTCAGAATACAAAATGCTTCCATTGCTTGTATCAAGCACGTATTTAAACCCGCCTTCTTTTGCAACAGCTTCAATTGCTTTTTTTGCTTTTTCCATGATCGGCGCTGTTAACTCAGCCGATTTTTTTTGATAATCAGCTTGAGCTTGCTGATTAAATTCTTGTATTCTGGTTTGTAAAGATTGTAATTCTTCTTCTTTTGTTTTTTTAACCAACGGACTTAATGTTGGTTCAGCCTGAAGATAGTCGTTATATTTTTTCTGAAATTCTTCTTCCATGGCGCTCGCTGTTTTCTTTAGATCGCCAAGATAATTTTCAGCAACACCTTTTGCTACTTTTGTTTCAGGCATTATTCCTGATAAAGAATCCAGATCGATGTGCGCAATTTTTTGTGCATTACTAAAAGTTATAGCACCAATCGCAAGTAGAGTTAGCGCAGCTTTTTTAATTGTAGTTTTCATAATCGCTATTTTTATTTATCATGAAGCGGCATTTTCTCGCCTGCTTCATTGGTTTATTTTTTATTGTATCCCATGTAAGTTAAAACATCTTCACTCTTATCATATTTTGGATTAGCAAACAAGATTGAAACCTGACCTGCTTTATCTAAAATAATTGCTAAGCCTCCACGTTCTGCTACAGCTTTAACCGCATTGTAAATTTTATCTTGTAATGGCTTTACTAATTCCTGACGTTTTTTAAATAATTCGCCATCAACACCAAAACGCTGTTTTTGCAATTCTTTCACTTCTTTTTCTTTATTAATAATTTCGTTCTCGCGCTTTTTCTTCATGTCATCAGTAAGTAAGATCGCATCGGCTTGATAAGCTTTATAAAGTTTATCTATTTCAGTGTACTTTGCTTCAATTTCTTTTTGCCAGTCAACTGATAGTTTGTCAATTTCTCCTTGAGCAGCTTTATACTCCGGAATACTGGTTAAAATATAATCGGTATCAACATAACCAAGTTTTTGTGCGTTAACAGTAAAAGCTGTTAAAACAACAAGCGCTAATATGGAAACTACTTTTTTCATTTATCTTCAGTTTAATAATTAATCCATCAAACGGGTTGCCAAGATACGGAATATCTTTCCCCCTCCAAAACCTCTATTACGAAGAACGTCTTCGCAATAAATTAATATTTTACACTACATTTCACCTAATTGTCCGCCAATGGTAAAGTGGAATTGGCCCTTACCGTTTCCTATACCGGGATTGCCCGGAACATTATCGAAGCCCCATCCATAATCAACACCCAATAATCCGAACATTGGTAAAAATACTCTTAATCCAAAACCAGCACTGCGTTTCACCTGAAAAGGATTATATTGTTTGTAGTTCGCCCAGGAATTTCCTGCTTCTGCAAAACCTAAAATAAATATCGTTGCTTGTGGATTTAAAGTTATAGGATATCTTAATTCCATTGTATAACGCGAACAGATCGGATCACCTTGTGAAGACGATAATGAGTTATCGGTATATCCTCTTAAACCAATAATTTCCCTGGCAACAAAATTTTGATATCCGCTTAATCCGCTACCGCCTAAATAAAAACGTTCGAAAGGAGAAATGCCAACGGCTTTATTATAATAACTTAAAAAACCAAAACCAATTTTAGTACGGAGAACTAAGTTGCGGGCTTCTTTTCCTTCAGGCGCATGCTGATTAGTGAGTTGTGTAAACCACTCTGCAGTAAATTTATATTTTTGATATTCTATAAATTTATACCGTTGAGCATTCGTAAGAGTACTATAATTTTTTCCGTTAAATGCAGAGTAAGGTGGAGTCCATTGACTATGAAAAACAAAGTTGGAACCATTTTTAGGATAAATAGTTTGATCAACTGAACTGCGGGAAATATTTAAACCAAGATTAACATCGTTAGCATAACCTGTAGTTAAAATAAAATAAGGGTATCTATAGAGATCATAATAGTTGTAACTTAAACTGGCATACATTGCAAAATAATCATCCGGCCATTTTAAACGTTTTCCGAAACCAACAGAACCTCCCCAAATACCCATTGTACTTCTTAGTGGATTTGGCACTCTAACGCCTTCAACTTTTACTTTGCTTGCCACACCATTAGAAAATAATGAGTGAAAGGCGGAGACCGTTAGAGAGTTTGGTTTTTTACCTCCTAACCAAGGTTCGGTAAATGAAATATTGTAGGATTGATAGTACAATCCGTTCGTTTGAGCACTAACACTCAGGCGTTGTCCGTCGCCTGTTGGTAAAGGCTTCCATGCTTCTTTATTAAAGAAATTACGCATTGAAAAATTATTGAAGGTAACACCGAGAGTTCCAATTAAGCGGCCGCCGCCCCATCCGCCGGATAATGTGATCTGATCGTTTGGCTTTTCTTCAACAGTATATTCAATATCAACAGTTCCTTCTGCCGGATTTGGAGTAGGAAGCGGAACTAATTTTTCCGGATTAAAATAACCAAGCTGTGATAATTCACGGATGGTCCGCATAATATCTGAGCGCCTGAATAATTGCCCGGGCCTTGTGCGAATTTCTCTGAAGATAACATGATCGTTTGTTTTATCATTTCCTTTTACTGTAACTTTATTAATGATGGCTTGCTTGCCTTCATACATTTGAATTGTATAATCGATCGTATCATTATGTATGTTCGACTCTACAGGATTTACCTGGAAAAACAAATAACCGTCATCCATGTATAAAGACTGGATGTCGAAACCATTAGGGTTCTGAAATAATTTTTGTTCGAGATGACTTTGGTCAAATACTTCGCCTGCTTTAATATTCAGAATTGTATCTAATTGACCGCTGCGGTATTTTGTATTCCCAAACCATTTAAAATTCCCGAAATAAAATTTATGCCCCTCTTCTAAAAACACATCAATATTAACACGTTTTCTACTTACAAAATAAGTGGTGTCTCTTATGATTCGTGCATCGCGATAACCCTTGCTATTGTATTTGGCAAGGATAGCAGGAAGATCTTTTTGAAGATTGTCTTCTAAATATTTTCCTGAATTAAAGGGATTGTAATAATGGAAAGGTTTGCTATCCTCCATTTTACGGCGTAATTTCCAGCTTGCCAATACAGTGTTCCCATGAAAAATTAAATTCTTGATACGAACTTTTTTCCCGCGATCAATTGCAATGGTTACAATTGTGTGCGGCGTTTTTGCTAAACGGTCGGGCTCTTGCGTAATGGTGACCTTCGTATTATAAAAACCTTTATTTACAAAATAATCACGCACAGTATTTTTAATAAAACCCAGCGTATAATCTGTAACTACTTTCTCGCGTATTAAACGGATCTTTCCACGGATCTCATCCGCTTCATTCTTGTGGATCTTGCCTTTAAATGCAAATTTTGAAAGACGGGGTCTTTCGGTTACATCTATTCTTAAAAAAACATCATTACCAATTATTTTCTCCTGATAAACTTTTATGTTTTCAAAAAGACCCTGTTTCCAAAGCGCTTTGATGACATCGGTGTTTTTGTCGCCGGGAATTTTAATTTTATCACCAACCACTAAACCGGATAATAATTTAATAACGCTTTTGTCTGTAAAATCTGCACCGCTTACTTCAATACCACCAATGATATATTCTTTCGGGGTAGCATAATTGATCAGTGCAGCCGAATCTTTTTGAGAAAACAAAGAAGTTGCAAAAAGCAAACAACACAAAAATATGGTAGTTGGTCTTAGCTTCATTTTGTTTGCTGACTTATTTGTTCGCTGGTTTTTCCAAAACGTCTTTCGCGTAATTGATAAGATCTAATGGCTTCGTAAAAATCATCTTTTCTGAAATCGGGCCATAGCTTGTCTGTAAAATAAAATTCGGCGTACGCTAATTGCCATAATAAAAAATTACTAATGCGGTGCTCACCGCTGGTACGGATCATTAATTCAGGATCGGGATATTTTGTTGTGCACAATAAAGAAGAAATAGTTTCTTCAGTAATATCATTTGGTTTTAATTTTCCTTCGGCAACTTGAGCTGCAATTTCTTTAACACTATTTGTAATTTCCCATTTAGAAGAATAACTGAGAGCTAAAACTAAAATTAAGCCCGTATTGTTTTTTGTGGTGTTAATAGATTCTTGCAATTCGTTAAGACAAGCCGGGGGTAAACTTTTTAAATTTCCAATAGCTTCTAACTTAACTTTATTTTTATGAAGTTGGGGTGTTTCAATACTAATTGTTGCTACCAGCAATTCCATTAACGCGTCCACTTCATCTTTTGGACGGTTCCAGTTTTCGGTGCTAAAAGCATAAAGCGTTAAATATTTTACACCTGCTTCAGCTGCAGCTTCAACAATTTCGCGTACTGAGTTTACGCCCTCGTGATGACCAAAGATCCGATCTTCTCCCTGTTGTTTTGCCCAGCGTCCGTTACCATCCATAATGATAGCAACATGTTGAGGTACTTTATCTTTATTTATCGAACTCATTGAGGCTTTAGAAGCGGGCAAATTTAGCAAAAAACGGCTAAAACTCCCTCTATAAGACGTGTTTTATAAGTATTTGCAGGGCTTTTAATGAATTTTGTGACTAATTAAATCCTGTAGCGTAACAAGGCTCGGGACTAAGTGTTAATTTGATGTTTAATGTTAAGCCAAAAAACACATACCAGTCCTTAGTTCTTGGGTTACCTCGCTGTGAGTTTATAACATCTCCTCCGTCTAAAGTCCGGTTCGAAAACAACACACCTTTAGCGCCGTTAGCGGGATTTACATTGGGGTTTGGATATTTTCCGCTTACATCGTCAATGTAATCTGTGAATGTTTTACGTGGTGCCCACTCTAAACCAATACCAATTTTTTTAGAAACATTTAATTTTATTCCAACTCCAAAAGGAATACCCATCTGCCATACGCGGTATTTTTTAGTTTCTCCTTCCGTTCTTAATTCACGAAGCGATTCCCAGTTACCTCCGCCTAAATTTCCTAGCGGCTTAAAATTAAAAACATTAATTCCTGCAAAAATAAAAAAGGTAGTTTTATATTTATCGTTACTGATACGGTACTCTAAAAAATTAAATTCGACTTTAACATGAAAGTCATTAATTTGAGATTTAAAATTAAGATTACGTTTTCGCTGATCAGAATCTTCGCTTTGCGAGTCATCACCTGTTACATTACCAAAAGTATAACCGAACCTGAATGCATAACGGTAATTAGGGGTAAATCTGTAAAAAATTCCTGCCGCTGGTCGTGTGAGAAAAAAATGCCTCCCTGGGTTTAAGTCGCCAAGGTAATACGCTCCACCAACAAAAACACCTATCTCGTGTTGTTTGAAATTGCGATGCTTCTTTTGGGCCAGCAGATCCGAAAGCACGAAAAAAACTAAAAATATGAGTATTAGACGTTTCAAGGTATATAAAACGCAAATATCGGTAATTTATTACTAAAATAATTGTTAAAATTCGCGACTTATATACATGATTTACAGGATTTTATAATTGATTAGCGAATGGCTGATCTTAAAAAAATAAGCACCGAACAAATCGTTACTTTTGCCAGGAAAAAATTACTGTTGTTATGATTCAAATAAAATCTTTCGTTTTCGGACCTTTTCAGGAAAATACTTATGTGCTTTGGGATGAAACTAGGGAAGCAGTAGTTATTGATCCGGGGAATACTGACACAGATGAGCATCAGGAATTAAAAAATTTTATCGAAGCAAATAATTTGCAATTAAAACGTTTGTTGTTAACGCATGCACATATCGATCACATCAATGGTAACCGTTTTGTTTTTGATACCTGGGGTTTTTTACCGGAGGTTCATAAATTAGATCTATCTTATATTGAACGCCATAAACAAGTGGCCGAAATGTATAATTTGCCTTGCGAAGAATCACCTTTACCAAAAAGTTTTTTAAAAGAAGGCGAAACAATTTCATTCGGAAAAAGCAAACTCGAAATGATCTTTACTCCCGGACACTCACCGGGAAGCATTACATTTTATTGCAGGGAACAAAAATTTATGATTGCGGGTGATGTTTTATTTTACGGAAGCATTGGGCGTACCGATCTGCCCGGGGGAGATTACGACACGCTAATTAATTCTATTAAAGAAAATTTATTTCCGTTAGGGGATGAGGTAAAAGTTTATAATGGTCACGGACAACCAACCACAATTGGTTTTGAGAAGGAGAATAACCCCTTTTTGGTTTAAGAAACCTTAGACTTTTTCTTTTCGGAAAGCAATTCAACAACAGTTTCAGCAATTTGTTTTGAAGAGAAGCCGCATTCATCGTATAATTCTTTTTGTTCGCCGTGTTCAATAAAGTGATCGGGCATACCTAAGCGTTTTACTTGCGCGTTGTAATTATTATCGGACATAAATTCTAAAATTGCAGAACCAATTCCTCCAATAATTGTTCCGTCTTCAACCGTAATTATTTTTTTGTATTTGCTAAAAACTTCGTGTAATAAAGTTTCATCGATCGGTTTTGCAAAACGCATATCGTAATGCGCGGGCGAAATATTTTCTTTTTCTAAAAGTGTAATTGCTTCAGTAACTAAGTTACCCGGATGTCCTAATGATAAAATAGCAATATCTTTACCATCTTTTATTTTTCTGCCTTTCCCAACTTCTAATTTTTGAAAAGGTGTTTTCCAATTTACCATTGCGCCATTTCCTCTCGGATAACGGATACTAAACGGACCATCAATTTCATCCAATTGAGCAGTGTACATTAAATTGCGCAACTCTTCTTCGTTCATTGGTGCACTCACGATCATATTTGGTATGCATCGGAAATAGGCAATATCAAAAGCGCCGTGATGTGTTGGTCCGTCGGCTCCTGCTAATCCGCCTCTGTCTAAACAAAAAACAACTTTTAATTTTTGCAATGCAACATCATGCACAACCTGATCATATGCACGCTGCATGAATGAAGAATAAATATTACAGAAGGGAATTAATCCTTGCGTTGCTAATCCTGCACTAAAAGTAACAGCATGTTGTTCGGCAATACCAACATCAAATGCGCGATTCGGCATGGCTTTCATCATTATGTTTAATGAACAACCCGAAGGCATGGCGGGAGTAATGCCCATTATTTTTGAATTCTTCTCAGCTAATTCAACAATCGTATGACCAAAAACATCCTGATATTTTGGCGGCTGAGGTTCTTTAGGAACAACTTTAATTATCTCACCAGTTTCTTTATTAAATAAACCCGGAGAATGCCATGTGGTTTCATTTCCTTCTTCCGAAAATTTATATCCCTTACCTTTTTTAGTAAGTACGTGTAAAATTTTTGGTCCCGGAATATCTTTTAGATCCGATAAAACTTTTGTTAAACGAACAACATCATGTCCATCAACCGGACCGAAATAACGGAACTGAAGCGATTCGAATAAATTACTTTGTTTTAATAATGAAGTTTTAATTGAAGCTTGTACTTTCGAAACAATATCTTGTGCACTTTTTCCAAACGCACTTAATTTCCCTAACATGTTCCAAACATCGTCTTTCACCTGATTGTATGTGTGGGAAGTGGTGATGTCCGTTAGATATTCTTTTAATGCACCAACGTTGGGGTCAATGCTCATGCAATTATCATTTAATACAACTAATAAATTAGCATGCTCAACACCTGCATGATTCAATGCTTCGAATGACATACCTGCAGTCATTGCACCATCGCCAATAACGGCAATGTGATGTTTATCATTTAAGCCTTTGTATTTAGAGGCAACTGCCATTCCAAGAGCCGCACCAATTGAAGTAGAGGAGTGACCAACACCAAATGTATCAAATTCACTTTCGCTGCGTTTTGGAAATCCGCTTATGCCTTTGTAAATTCTATTGGTATGAAAATTATCTCTTCGACCTGTAATTATTTTGTGTCCGTAAGCCTGATGACCAACATCCCAAACTAATTGATCATATGGAGTATTAAAAATATAATGGAGAGCGGTAGTTAATTCAACAACGCCTAAAGAAGCACCGAAGTGCCCGCCTTTAACAGAGACGATATCGATAATGAACTGACGTAATTCAGTACAGAATTGCTCCAGCTGATCTTCGCTTAGTTTTTTTAGGTCATCAGGACTATTTACTTTGGCCAATAATTCGCCTGGTATAACGCCCGATCCTTTCACAAATTCCATGGTACAAAGATAATACAAAAAAATTTAAGATTTTAACGTAAAAGAGGAGAGAAAATTTGGAGTTATAAGATAAGATTTGTTAAAAGAGAGGTTTTATTATTTCTTATTTTGTTCATAAAGCCATTGGACATCTTTTTTAATTTGCTCTTCTTCAGTGACCTTATTTTCAAGGGCCTTCTTTTTAATATCTTTCATCCATTGAGCATTTTTTCTTATGCTTTCTATGGCATCGTTAAGAGTTATTTCTTTTTTTTCGGGTTTGGGCTCAGCGGCTTTTTCTGATTCATAAATAAATTTAGCGTCAAGCTCGAGCATTTCTCTGAATGAAATGTTTTTTTCTTTTGCTTTTTGTTTTATCTGTTCGCTCCATGCCAGTGTATTAATAATTCGCGTTTTAACCTCTTCAGTTGCCGCGACCACTTCGGGTTTACAATATTCAGCTTCGTAAATAAAAATGGCATCCAATAAAACCATTTCATCAATACTTTTATTTTCTGTCTTCGCTTTCTTTTCTATATCAGCCATCCATTCTGCCGTTTTTTTAATGCGCTCAACCAACACCGGTAAATAGGCTTTACGGCGTAAACCATCTTTAATTTTTGCTTTTACGGTCTCTAAAGCCGAATCCACAAATCCATATGGAAACATATAATAAGTAGCTTCTGTAGCTATTAAAAGAATAACATCACGCTGAGTAAGCGCTGCATTAAGATTTAATTTCTTTACCGGTTTTGCTTTTCCATTGCGGATATATTGATCCTTATTATAGAACCAATACTCATCTTCTTTAAAAAAGCGGATCGGAAGATCGTCTCCTACCAAACACCACCAATAACTATCACCCACCACCAAAACATCCGGTTTTTTAAATGAGCTTTCGTTGCTGAATTTATAAACAGGATAAGGATTCGCGTCTTTTTCAAGCGGGCTAAGTAAATTCATTAAAACTCCAACATCATAATCATTACCTTTTAAATTGGTATTATAATTAACCAGATCATAATTAAAATCCGGAAAGTGTATGTTTCTTTTTTTCTCAATGTATTTTAAAATCGTATCAAGAGCCAGGCACATACCATAATGATTCCAGTGAGTACCATATTTAGGGTAAACAGGATGCTTGAAATTTTCTTTATTAGCGGAAAACCATTTATTAAGATCAATGAAATTAATATTGTTCTTTAAAAACTGGTCGGCATATACTTTATAATTTGTACTGTCTTTTATTTTTTTAGTGTAAGAATCAGGAATAAGTTCCGGGTAGTAAGATGCTTTGCCCGGCGCAAAAACAACAATGAGATCAGTATTAAGTGACTTAAGGGAATCTTGAAGAGCTTTTATTTTTATAGAAGTTTCTTTTATTTTACTTCCACCAATAAAATTTCGCCCAATATGATCGTTAATATAAGACTCAATGAAGAGTTCTCCGTTTTTCCCAATAACTACGCCCGGTGCCTTTGTAGAATTAAAAAAAGAGAAAAGTAATTGATTATTCAATCGTACAAACCATGACCGGAATCCAAAATTATCATTCAAGTATTTATTATAATCATCCTGCCATTTTAAAGTCCAGTAATCTTCCTGCTTAAATTCGGGCTGCTTTGCAACGGTAAGATCGCCTTCGAGCGGCTTAATATCAAAAACCTCAAACTTAAATTGTACGATGGGTACAAATAAAGCAAGAGCAGTTATTATGATTAAACTATGTTTGAAATTTAACGACATTAAAACCTGAAATAAATGAAAGGATTAAAGGTGCTGGAAGTAATAGAGGCCAGGCAGATCATAAAAAAAGAAAGAGATGCCAAAACACCAACTAAATAACCAAAGTTGCCATAGGTAGAATTATAAAACAAGTTCTGAAATTTTTTCCCAAAATCAAAAATGGTGATGAAAGAAAATAAAATGGCGATAATGAAATAGAAAATAAAATCGTTTTGTAAAAAAATGTACATGGGTTTAAAATCAAATGAAAATAATTTTAAAATGAATTTAGCAGCGTATTTAAATGTATCAGCTCTGAAAAACACCCAGCCAAAAGCTACCAGAATGAATGTTATAAGTATTGGAATTATTTTTCCCAATTTTTCGTACACTTTTAGTAAGAACAACCTTTCCAGCACTAATAATAAACCATGATACACGCCCCAGAAAATGAAGGTCCATGCCGCCCCATGCCAAAAACCGGATAACAAAAACACCAGCCATAAATTAAAATACAACCTCTTCTTTGAATCTACTTTATTTCCTCCTAAGGGAATGTATAAATAATTTTTCATCCAGCTTCCAAGTGTCATGTGCCACCGGCGCCAGAATTCAGTTATGCTTCCGGAGGTGTATGGATTATTAAAGTTCTCCGGAAATTTAAATCCCAGCATTTTCCCCATTCCAATAGCCATATCGCTATAGCCGCTAAAATCAAAATAAATTTGAAATGTATACGCTAACATGCCGAGCCATGCCATTGGCGTACTTAGATCACTGATATTGGTTTTGAAAATATCATCCGCCAGAGCAGCCATTGTATTTGCAATAAGAACTTTTTTAGATAGACCGATCACAAATCTGAAAAATCCTGTGAGCGCATCATCAACTGTTTCTTTACCTAAACGTCCGGTGATCTGGTCGGAAATTTCGTGATAACGGATGATAGGGCCGGCAATAAGTTTAGGAAACATTAAAATGTACATTTGATATTGCCAGAAATTATTCAAGGGTTTATGCACTTTACGATATACGTCAATAACATAAGTTAAGCTCTCGAAAGTATAGAATGAAATACCGATCGGTAAAATAACCTTTGTCCAATGAATTTGTTTCTCCGTAAATAAATGAAGGATCGCATTGGCATTATCAATGAAAAAATTACAGTATTTAAAATAAAAAAGCATTCCCACATTTAAACATAAGGAAAGCACCAGAAACAATTTTCTTTTTTTCTCGGTTGATGAATTGTAAAGTATTTTTACCAAATAAAAATCGAGTGTTGTAGTGGCAAGAATTGCAAAAATGAATTTAGGAGCTCCCCACATATAAAAGGCGATACTCGCTATCAACAGGAAAAGATTTTTCGCGGATTTAGGCATCAAAAAATAAAGCGTAAAAACTACCGGAAAAAAGTACACCAAAAATATTACGCTGCTAAATACCATTATTCTATCTCAACCTCCAATAACTTACCAATTAAATTATTTTTTGGGAAAGGTATATAATTTTGCATGAATGGTGCGGTTGGCCACCACTCCTGATAATGAAATTCCTGCGACATCACCATCACCATTTGATTGTTTGGGATACTTGTCATGGTTCCATCCATTCTGCAGATCTCCTTTAAATTATTTTTATCCTTCCCAATTCTCCAAATGATCCTTTGTGGCTGCCAATCGATCTCAAAATAATAAAAATCATCATTGAAAACTTCTTCGTGCGGTGCTTCTTTTTTGGAGGTGATCAGTTTATTGAAGAAATCCCACCTGCAAAATTCGTGTTGGTAACCCTCAACATTTGCTTCTTTTGCACCAATGATAAAATTTTTCGGTTGTTGACAGCCCATATCCCAATTGGTGCAACAAATGGTGATGTTATTATTTTTTGAAGCATCTTCTTTAGGATAATTTGGTTTATTGCCATAAGAGGACGGCGACCAATACTTAGATTCTTTTAATATTTCAAAATCGATCTCACTATAAGTCACTCTTGGTTTTGCTTCTTTTACCGATTCCGCATTATCAGGAACATGTTTAGGAATGTAACCGATCTTAGCGTCGCAGGTTCTTCTCATATTCCATTTTTCGTCAGCTTGAAAAATTAACCAGAAAGCTGCTGTGATCCCATCCCAAACATTATCCTTACTGATGAGTTTTGGGAATTTAATTTTAGCGCGCCATTTCCCGTAAGTGTATCCAACGCGTGAAATAATACCAACATGTTCTTTTTTAAATTCACCGTTTTTATTACCCGGATTAAAAATAGTAATGGAATTACTTACACTATCTGAAATCGTGGTTTTACACGGACAATCGGTTATGCTCGCAAAAGCATGAACAAAATTTTTGCTTTTTTTGTAATCGCTTAATATTGCGTTGTATTTTTCACGGGTTAAATTTTCTTCAACAACATCCATTGTTTCTTTCACGTTAACGAACTCCCAATTTTTATTAATGTTATGAAAATACTGACAGAACTGCGCTTGGTGATAAAGATGATCGGAGGCATTACAATTATTATTGTAATAAGATTTACTGAATGTATTGTTAACCTTGAAAGGATCGGCATATATTCCTGAACCCAGATCTAAACTTGAACTTACCGATAATTGTTTTTCTGAGAGAATGATCTTACTTCCTTTTAAATTTTTTCCTTCACCTTTTAAGAAATAAGTGAATGGGTTTTTGAAATTACCGGTTGAATCCTTTTTGGAAATGTTTCTTATTTCATCCGGAATTTTGCCAAGATCGCTGCCATTGCACACAACTAACAAAAATTTATAATTACCCATTCGAGGATTTCGCTTCCAGCGATTGTTGTACGATGAATCGTTTTGAAATTTAAAATTAATGCCCCATAGCGCTTCGAAATAGAGCTGATCATCGAAAGGCACTTTATTTAATTTTGCTTTTTCCGCAATGCTATTAAACCATTCAGGCTCCGTTCTGGCTTTTTTGATATAACGGTCGAGCAAAGTATCTGTCAGCTTTGCCATTTCAGGATGAACACCATAAAAAATCCTTTCATCACGCGGATTGCCTAAGATCTTAAAACTATCTGTAATTACAACTTCATCGTCAATAATTTGTGTTGGTTTAAATTCAAGTTGTGCCTCTTCCCAACTTCCATAAAAATTTTCAAAATCCAAAGAATCACCCGCAGGCCATTTATAAGAATCATTTTGATAATAGAGCTTATAATAAAAACGCTGCGGCTTACCATTATTCTCCAGTTTAAAAGAAAATGCGAATTTACCATTCGGTAATTGCGCTGTAGTGGGAATTTCTATACCATATAAAACGGAATTATTAAGATCTGCCTTAATATTATAAACTGTATCGTTTTTCTTTTGATTGTAATTTACTAATGGATTGAACCCTTCAACTTCAAAACTATTATTACACGCCGATAAAAATAGAGTAATGGCTATTAAAAAAAGGGCTTTCTGCATAATGTTAATGGTTAACAAATATACATTAAAGCCCAGAATTTATACAGGAAAAACGGCAGATGTACAAACACCTGCTGTTTATAAATTAGAATTTCCCCACTTTAACCCTTATTCCTTCGCTATGACTGGTAAATTCAGGGGCATACATGCATTGAATAGTTGTAACACCATTGCTGAAATCGCCATTGTGATTTACTACTAAAGGATATTCAAAAACGTAAGTTCCTTTATTCAAGTAGGAGAAAAAGAAATTAGTTGAAGCATCCCTCGTACTTTCATAATAACCTAAACCGTCTTGCCATTTGTATCCGCTGAACACATTGGTTGGTTCAAAACCTGCGGCGCGCATGTCTTTCATGTGAACGTAATTCATGTCACGGTCGACACGCAATTCTATTCTCACTTTTATTTTATCTCCCAATTTTAATTTAGTGGTTGCTGTTATTGGTTCAATAACCGGGCCGCCGGCCGTGTTTTTTTGCAAGAATAATTGTTTTTTAATTTTCAGAGGAGTTTCGTGCGGTGTAATTTTATCCAGCTGTTCAAAATATTGCCAATAAACAGAACCATAACTCACACCAACATCTTTTTTCACGACTTTAACTTTACTCATTTCAGGTTTAATATCGGAACCATTCCACACCTTTTTAAAGTAACCTGTTCCCGGTTCTACTTTAATTGTTTTGTCAGTTTTCGGATCCAGAACAATATCACCAACCGTAATTTCAACATTCGGTTCTGTTGCTAACCAATCTGTTCCTTTTAATAATAATGCGTAAACAGCTTCTGTAGTTGAACGTGTTGTTCCCCAATGTTGCGTTTGTTTGCTTTTGATCAACCATGTTTTCAGATCATCAACTGTTTTTGTATCATTATTTATTTCATCAAAAGCTTCGATCATTAAAGCTTGCATTTCTATTGGGGCTTCATACCAGTAGTAACCATAATTTTCTTTCCAGTACATTCCCATCTCTTCGCTGTTCAATGCATTTTCTTTTAGCGATTTTAAAATATCTTTTGGTGTTTTCAGATCTTCATTACGATGTAAACTCAATGCGATCATACCTTGCATGTAACGACCATTCTGTAACCAATAAGTTTGCTCTTGTTTTTTGTAATAATCGAAATGCTCTTTATTTCTACTCGACAATGGAATATCCTTAAAGAAACTTCTCATATACATATATTGAATTGCATTGTAACTTAAATTATTTTCTGTTTTATATTTTGGATTGTGTTTTTTCATCCAATCATATTCTTCACGCATTCTGTTATCGCAATATTGAACAGCATTTGTTACCATGTTCCAAACTTCACCATTGTCGCGAACTTTTATCGCGCCTAATTTATCAATATGACCGAATCCGCAAGCAATGTGTTGTGTAATGTACCAATCATCCGGTCCACCTTCAAACCACCAGAAACCGCCATTCGAAGTTTGTGCTTTCTGTAATTTTTTAAATGCGCGAGCTTGTTCGTTCGCCATTTTATTCAGATCAAATAATAAGCCAACACGTTTTTTATTTTCACTTTCGCTTTTAGATTGTAAAACCCATGGCGTTTCCTCCAATACAACTGCTTTTAATTCCTGATTTTTTTCAAGATTAGACAAGAATGCATCCGGACTAACCGATTTCCATGATTCAAAAATGGCTTTAATTTTTGGTTTTGAATTTACAACGTATGATGATAATGTGTTTGCATAATATCTTGAAAAAGTTTGTTCGGCACACTCATAAGGATACTCCATTAAATATGGTAATGCTTGAATTGCATACCATGCTGGATTCGCTGTAAATTCTAGAGTATAAGAATGATTTTTTAAAGTTGTTGAGTTATTATTTTGATTTCCGAATTTTATAAAATTAAATTCTTTTGTTTGATTACCGCGAATCGGCAATGGCATACTTTCTGTCACCAACATACGATTTGTTAACGAAGGAATAGCCATTTCTTCACCATCACTAAAATTTCCCGCCTTAGCTACAATTTTATATTTGATAGCAGAATAACCTTCCGGGATCATGATGTTCCATTCAATAGAAGTGCTCAATCCTTTTTTCACTGCGAAATCTCTATAGCCAATTGTTTGGAAAGTTCCTGCAACAGCCTCGATCATTTTTGTAGAAATTTCTTGTTCAGTTAAGGCATCATATAATTTTAATTCTGCAGAACCTTTCAAATCTCCCTCTGATAAATTAGAAATTTTAGAAATGAAAGTCATTTTATCATTCTCACGGAAGAAACGCGGAACGTTTGGTTGCACCATTAATTCTTTTTGTGTTACGACTTCTTTTTCAAACTGACCAATTTTCAGATCTTTTGTATGGGCAAGACCCATCACTTTCCATTTAGTTAAACTTTCTGGAACAGTGAATTTAATTACAGTTTCACCTTTTTCGTTTGTTTGAAGAGTAGGGAAGAAGAAAGCAGTTTCATTAAAATTGCTTCTTGCTTTTACACTGTTTAAACCATCATCTTTTCCTTTTTGCTGACCTTCTTTTCCTCCACCTGGTTTATTGTCGCCGGTTGTTGCAGTGGTGGTAAGGCCTGATTCTTCTTGCTCCATGTTTTTCTTATCGCTGTCTTTCGATTTTTCTGCACGGGCCAAAGATTTTTTTGGTTCTGATTTTGTTGATACTTCATCTGCCATAACATTCCCAGACGCCTCAGTTGAAGGCGAGGCCGCATAACCGTCATACTCGCGTCCGCCTTTGTAGTAATAATTGTTGTAAAAATATACACCGAAATAATCCAGATAATCATAATAGCGGGATGGAACCGAAGTATAATTACTTCCTAAATTATTAAATTCAGTTGATTGGATTTGTTGTCCAATGCCCGACGACCAACTTAATCTTGCGTAATAAGTATTGTAAACATTAAAATACCAACTGTTAGCAGCGAAAGCATCCAGCGAAGCGTCATACATTGAGGCCATTAATTCGGCCGCAGCTTTATCACCTTTTTTATCTTTGATGATCAGTCTCCATTCTTCCTGTTGTCCTGGCAATAATTTATTTCTGAATGTTTGAAACTCAATGTCCAATTCTTTATTAGTGTACGGAACAGTTACAACATTACTATGATGATAGAAACGATTATTTTTTATGAACGTTGTATGAAAAGCAAAATTCCCTCTGTAAGCTTCTTCAACAATAATTTCATTGGGCTGCATGGAGGCGCTAATTGTTTTTGTAGTTAATGCTTTTCCCTGATGTTCTAATTCAAACATGTAATTTACATTTGGATAAGCGGAGTGGAGGATATAAGAAATTTTTTCTCCCGGCTCAGCTTTTGTTTTAGAAGTATAGAACCAATCCGGAGTTTGCTCAGGAATATTTGTATTGTTCTGATTAAACAATGTAAAATAATTAAATGCTTTCACATCTTCGCCAAATTTATCTTTGCAAATAGCTTCAATAACATAAACACCAGGCTTCAAATTTTTTAATTCAGCTGCAAGATCATATTCTGTTTTTGCTCCTGTATCGAAAGCTTTTTCTAAAATTTTATTTTCTTTTTCCCATTTGTATTTGTTCAATTCATCAGCATAAAGATCGGTCTGGAAAGTTTTATAATATTCTTCTTTGGTTAAAGCTTGTCTGTCGGGTTGCGACCACAAACGGGTTCTGAAAACTTTTTCAGGTTGTTTTAATTTGTAAACTGTAAAAGTTCCTTTTGTTGCTTCGGCAACTCCATTCAAATTATAAGTGGTAATGTTAAACGGTTTAAAAGCATTCTGATCAATGATATCTTCATTACCGATATTTAATTTTAAAGCCTGATATCCAACTGTTGCATAAGTTTCTGTACTGTGAGTTTCGCCATTGATATCAATAACATCTGCCAATACTTTATAAGAATAAGTAGCCTGACTAGTTTTCGAAACACTTTCATCCGCTAAAGCTTTAAATTTAATTATGTATGCACCGGTGTCGTTTGTTATAGTTTCTCCATTGGTAATTTCAGTTTCACTTCCTGAGTTATTATAAGAGCGATACCACCAATACCAATAAGGATAATTTATTTGACGAACAACTCTGTAATTAACTTTTGCTCCATCAATAACATTTCCTGCATAAGCTTTTGCAATTCCTGTTACTGTGATTTCATCATTTATTTTGTAAGAACCTTTTACAGGATTAAAATTTGTTTCGAACTTCGGACGTTTATAATCTTCAACCGAAAAATATGCAGTCCCGTAATTATCGGTGATCCGCATTTGTCCGTTTAAAACACCTTGCGGCGCAATGAAAGATCCGCTTACTGTTCCAAACTCATTTGTTGTAAGATCTTGTGAAGCTACTTTCTGATAGTTCACATCGTAAAAAGTTACAGTGACAGGATAATTTGTTTTTATTTTATAGTTGTCGTTATTTTTTCCTTCTAAAACAATTGATTTAAAATAAACTGTTTGCCCGGGACGGTAAATAGCACGATCAGTAAAAATGTAAGAGCGCATTTGAACATAGTCATTATTATATGGCTTGTAAGTATAATAACTGTTATTATTAAAATAAGAATCATTACCATTAATTAATTCTACAAAAAAGGAACGGTCTTCATCTTTATCATAATGGATATTGAAAAAACCTTTGTCATCGGTTTTCAAACTTTCGCCTTTCTTCACTTCGTATTCGCGGGTTACATAACTGTATTTTTCGTGCCACACTTGTACATTAATTGATTTTAAAGGCTCGCCGCTTTGTCTGTTCACTGCGTAAAAATCGTAAGAACCATCTTCTTTACGGCGTTCGATCGTTGTAATATCAGAAGCAATAACCGGGGCATAAGAAGTTAAATTGCTATTGTATTTAAAATCGGGAGTCAAAGATGAGATCATTATATAATAACCCGCCGGCAGATCAGGAACTTTTATTTCTAAATTATGATTTTGATAATCGCCGTCATTTGTAATATCCTGCTCAAATGTTTTAACCGTTGGCATGCCATTGAATTTAGCGTATAATTTTTCGCTATAAAGATTTCTGTAAATTTTGCGTAATTCAAGATGGGATGTCTTTACGATTTTAAAATAAAGTTTATTGATGTTGGTTGTCGAAACCAAAGCACGGAATGGTTTACCGGGTTCGTTCACTTCTTCCACGGCAAGATTTAAAGTCTTAGCCTCAATAGAAGCAATTAAATTCTGACATTCTTTAGCGCCGTAAGATTCAGGAAATTTTTTAATGCCTGCTTCACAAACTTCTTTAGCAGTTTTTTTATACCATTTATAATTATCACCCTCTAAAGGTTTGTATTGAGATGCTTTTTGCAAATACCAATTCGCCATACGATAATCAATTTCGGTTACACGCTGACTTGCGGAAAATTTATTTTGTAAACCCTTAAGAGAATTAAAATATAAAGTATCTTTTTTAGCGTTTTGCGAATGACCAAGCACATAATCCAAACGTAATAACTCAACATCAATTAGTGCGTCAGGATTAGCATCGTTATGATGAAAACGAATTACATCCTGCATCAATTTCAAAGCATAATATTTTGTTTCTAAACTGTCCGAAGGATTTGTGATGTTAGCATTCAAAAATTCAGGATATGCTTTTAAATAAATATCATCATTAACAGTAAAACGATTCGCTGGACGGGAAATATCCGGCTCTTGTCCCATAAAAAAAGCTAAAGCTCTGTGCGCTAAAAAATCATAGAGCGTTGGTCGCCATTGACGGCATTCGGTCGTTCCTTCAACAATAACGGCATCGTAAATATCAACTTTAGTACGCTTGAGACTATCAACTTTTTCTAATGATGCTTTGTAATTTTTTATAGTAGCGTCTGTAATTGTTTTCAGATCCCATGTAGTGATGTCATCATTTTTGAAATTCACTGTTGTACTTCGCTCATAAAATTTCCAGCGGTTGTTTTGAAAATATTGCCAATAAGCATCAGCAAGTATACTTTGCAGAACTGGTTTCACCGGATATTTTGCTTCGTTTGCTTCGTCGCGTAATTTGATAATTGATTTTTCTAAGGAGAATTCTTCTTTATACGCTTCAAATTTCATGCGGTGCAAAACAGCTTTCACAAATTGTGCGGCATTATTATCAGTTTTTGCTTTAGCATAAATTACTTCAACTATTTTTAAAGCAGATTCGGTTAGACCTTTGTTGTTACAGCTGTCAACGCGTTTCCATAGTTTTTCGTAGGAGTCGCCTTTGTTTATAATGAAGTCGAGAGGTTTAGTAAAAAAATTACTGAAAAATCCCATCGAAATGATCGCGGTTGCAACGCACATCAATAAAACGGTATACAATTTTTTGAAAGTCATAATGTTCTTTTTATGCTATTTAGATGTCGTGAGCGCTAAGATTCCACAAAAAAACAGAAAAATTTACTGTTTATTGTATTTTCCTGTAAAATAGAGCGTTATTTCTTATAATGAGCCATAAAATTCGATCAAATATTTAGATTAAACTATGGTAAAATGAGCAAAAAAATCACGAAATTTAGAACCTTAGCATAAACGATTTATGGAACCAATTATCGATCTATTAAAAATTATTTTGCCTGCTGCCGCTGTTTTTTTGGCAGCGTTTTTTCTAGTACAAAGATTTTTGAAAAATGATCAGGCGCGCCGTGACCATGAACTTAAGAAAGCCGCCTTAAATTTAACCACCCCTCAAAAAATTCAGGCTTACGAACGTATTGTTATTTATTTGGAGCGCATTAATCCAAATAGTCTGGTGATACGTGTGAATAAACACGGCATGACCTCTAGACAATTGCATCAGGAATTAGTTAGTACAATTAAAGCAGAGTATGAGCACAATATTTCGCAGCAAATATTTGTATCGCATAATACATGGGAGCTTGTAAAGACATCGAAAGAAGAAATAATTAAATTAATAAATATTTCCGCTACCAAAGTTCCGCATGATGCACCAAGCAACGAATTAGCAATGATGATCTTGAACATTGTGTCGAACATTGATAAGAAAATGCCGAACGAGATCGCATTAGAGTATGCTAAAAAAGAGATCGCAAAAATATTTTAATAGAACATTCTTCATTTAAGAAGAACGTAGATCATGGAAAAACTTTTCTCAGAATTTAAAGGCGTCACTTCAGCGCAGTGGAAAGAACAAATAATTAAGGATCTTAAAGGAACAGATTTTAGCCAATTGGTTAGTAAAAGCCACAATGGTTTTGATATAAATCCCTTTTACACTTCCGAAGATCTTAAAGAAAAAAAAGAACCGCTTTTTATAAATAGTGACTGGGATATCTGCGAACACATTATGGTGGCAGATGAAAAAGAAGCAAACCACCGCGCATTAAAAGCATTGCAGTGTGGCGCAAGCGGATTATCTTTTTTCATTAACAAAAAAATAAACACTTCTGTTTTATTAAAAGATATTTCTTTAAACCATATTTATTCTCAATTCAATATCAGCAATGATGCTCTGCATGTATTGGAAGACCTAAAAGAATTTTACGGAAAAGTAAATGAGCACGATGGAAAAATAAAATGTTTCGTCAATATTGATCCTTTGCATTTATTTTCTTTTTTTGGTGAATGGCACGACGATGAAGCAAAAGATCTTACAGTATTAAAAAAACTACAGCACATTCCTGTAAATGTTGGTTTGTATGAGGATGCAGGGGCAAGTACTGTAAATGAATTAGCGATCGGACTTGCACACACAAACGAATATTTTAATTATTTGTCGGAACAAAATGATCTGAAAAACAGATCGCTTCATTTTTCTTTTTCAGTAGCTCCTGATTTTTTTACTGAGATCGCAAAGTTCCGTGCTTTCAGAAAACTAATTGCATTGCTTCAGGAACAATACAAAACAAATTTCCCGGTTCATATTCATGCGCAAACTACAATGGCTGATAAAAGCAGTATGGATATTTACAATAACATGTTGCGTACAACAACTGAAGCTATGAGCGCCGTTATTGGCGGAGCAAATAGCTTGTGTGTTTTACCTTATAATGAAGGTTTTGAAAAAACAACGGAGTTCAGTTCACGCATTGCAATTAATCAGCAGCACATTTTAAAAGACGAAAGTTATTTAAATAAGGTAGCCGATATTTCGACGGGCTCATATTATATTGAATCCATCACTGATTCCATTGCGGAAAAAGCATGGGAACAATTTAAATTAATTGAAAGCAAAGGAGGATTTATTGCTTGTTTGAAAAACAATTTCATTCAAGATTTTATTTCACAAGGCGCAAACGACCTGCAAAATGAATTCAACGAAGGCAAATTAGTTTTAGTTGGCGTAAATAAATTTCAGAATAAAAACGAAAAAATAAAGCCTTCAGAAAATGCAAAATATACACCGGCGAAAAAAGTTGTGAATCCTATCCGCCCAATTCGCTTAGCCTATTCATTAGAAAACGCAAAAACTGTTACTCCAAGCTAATGAGAAAAGACTTTTCTAAAATAAAATATTCATCTTCAAACAAGGCTGTCACTTCGAGTGTAGTTGAGAAATTTACGACCGCTGAACAGATCGACCTAAAACCAATTTATACTTCCGAAGACACTAAAAATTCAGAACATTTAAATTTTGGTGCCGGCATAGCTCCATTCTTGCGCGGACCATATTCCAGTATGTATGTTCAAAATCCTTGGACGATTCGTCAGTACGCAGGATTTAGCACCGCCGAAGAAAGCAATGCATTTTACAGAAGAAATTTAGCTGGTGGACAAAAAGGATTATCGGTTGCATTTGATCTTGCAACTCACCGCGGTTACGACAGCGATCATGAACGTGTTGAAGGTGATGTTGGAAAAGCTGGCGTTGCTATTGATTCTATTTTAGATATGAAAATTTTATTTGATCAGATTCCTTTAGATCAAATGAGCGTCTCCATGACGATGAACGGAGCGGTACTTCCTATTTTAGCTTTTTACATTGTTGCTGCAGAGGAGCAGGGCGTTAGCATGGAAAAACTAAGCGGAACAATTCAAAATGATATTTTAAAAGAATTCATGGTACGCAACACTTATATTTATCCGCCTGCAGCATCAATGAAGATCGTTGCGGATATTTTTAAGTTCACGTCACAAAATATGCCGAAGTTTAATTCAATATCCATAAGTGGTTATCACATGCAAGAAGCAGGTGCAACAGCTGATATTGAATTAGCATATACTTTAGCTGATGGTTTAGAATATTTACGCACCGGTGTTAATTCGGGAATGGATATTGATGCATTTGCTCCGCGTTTATCTTTTTTCTGGGGCATTGGCATGAATCATTTTATGGAGATCGCAAAAATGCGTGCCGCAAGAATGTTGTGGGCAAAGATCGTAAAACAATTTAATCCGAAATCAGTAAAATCATTAGCGCTTCGTGTACATTGTCAAACAAGCGGATGGAGTTTAACAGAACAAGATCCATTTAACAACGTTGCACGTACTTGTATTGAAGCACTCGCTGCTGTAATGGGCGGAACACAAAGTTTACATACCAATGCATTAGATGAAGCAATTGCTTTACCAACAGATTTTAGCGCGCGCATTGCACGCAACACGCAATTATTTTTACAACAAGAAACAAATGTTTGCAAAGTTGTTGATCCATGGGGCGGTTCTTATTATGTAGAAAGTTTAACGCGCGAAATTGCAAACAAAGCCTGGACTTTAATTCAGGAAGTGGAAGAATTAGGCGGCATGGCAAAAGCTATTGAAACGGGAATTCCGAAAATGCGCATTGAAGAAGCGGCTGCAAGAAAGCAAGCGCGCATCGATAGCGGAAAAGATATTATTGTCGGCGTGAATGCTTTTATCACAAATGAAAAAACTGAAATAGAGGTTCGTGATGTTGATAATACAAAAGTGCGCAACCAACAATTGGAACGTTTAAAAAAACTAAAAACTGAACGCAACAATGAAGAAGTAAAAAAAGCATTGAGTGATCTAACAGAAGCCGCAAAAACAGGAAATGGAAATTTATTAGATCTTGCAATTAAGGCAGCCCGTGTACGCGCATCGTTAGGTGAAATTTCATTGGCACTGGAAGTTGTTTTTGGAAGATACAAAGCAAACATCCGTTCAATAGCCGGAGTTTATAGTAAAGAAATTAGCATGGATAAAGATTTTGCAAAAGCCCGCGAATTAGCAGACGCATTCGCAAAAAAAGACGGACGCCGTCCGCGCATCATGGTCGCAAAAATGGGACAAGATGGTCATGACCGCGGCGCAAAAGTAATTGCAACTGGTTTTGCCGATATGGGTTTTGATGTGGACATTGGTCCGCTTTTTCAAACTCCTGCAGAAGCAGCGAAGCAA
>JANYCL010000353.1 GCA_025360355.1 Sphingobacteriaceae bacterium | reverse complement strand
ATATGATATTCAGTGTTGCGGTCAACATTACCGATCCATTCATTAATAAAATCTAAAGGTTTGTTTGGAACATCTTTAATATGCTGGTTATCGTACTCGCCTGGTTTTCTTACATCAAGAATAGAAATCTTAGTATTTATTTTCGGAGCAAATTCTTCTGCACTAATAGATTTTATACTTGCTATTTTTTTACCAGCATTTTTCCATCCGTCAATTCCTCCCTGTAAATAACCTAAACAATTATCATAACCAACACGACTTAAACGCATCACAACTTCTTCTTCTCTTCCTGCCGGTGTGACTAAAATGATTGGTTGTTTAAGATCTGTAATTAAAGCGCCAACCCAAGGTGCAAACTGACCATCAATCCCAATAAAAATAGAATTAGGAATATGTTCTTTCGCGAATTCCTGTGGTTTGCGTACATCTAAAACTAATGCTTCGCCAGAGTTTGCAATTTTTTCAAATTCAGAAGGAGATAAAGAACTATTTCCTTTTTTCATTACATCATCAAATGCTGCATATCCATTTTTGTTGAGCATTGCATTTTTCGAAAAATATTGTGGCGCAGGTAAAATCCCTGTAGTTAATTCTTTCACAAACTCTTGTTTGTTGGTCATAACCAAAGCGTAATTTTTTTGTTTTTGATTTCCTAATGTGTCGAACGTTTCTTTGCTCATGTTCTTTCCGCAAGCAGAACCTGCACCGTGAGCGGGATAAACGATAACATCGTCAGGCAATGTTTTTATTTTTGAAGTCAATGAATCAAATAACATGCCTGCAAGATCTTCTTGCGTAAGATCACTTTTAATAGCGAGGTCCGGTCTGCCAACATCACCAATAAATAAAGTATCGCCGGTAAAAATGCAATACGGTTTTTTATTTTCATCCAACAATAAAAAAGTTGTGGATTCTAATGTATGTCCGGGAGTGTGTAAAACTTTTATGGTGATCTTTCCTACTTTAAATTCTTCTCCGTCTTTTGCAATGTAACTTTCGTAATCGGTTTTAGCATTTGGACCAAACACAATTTTAGCGCCTGTTTTTTTTGCGAGATCAACGTGTCCGGAAACAAAATCTGCATGAAAATGCGTTTCGAAAATATATTTTATTTTCACGCCGTCTTTTTGCGAGCGTGAAGTGTAAGGATCTGTTTCACGAAGTGGGTCAATAATAGCGGCTTCATTCTCAGATCTGATATAATAAGCGCCTTGTGCTAAACAACCGGTGTATATTTGCTCTATATGCATAGTTCTAGGAGAGAAAGAGTTCTTTTACTATAACAAAGATACCAACTATAAGCGTAAACCACCCGAAGGCAGGCTTCAATTTATTAGCCGAAATTTTCACTGAAATCATATTCCCAAGCAATATTCCTGCTACACAAATAGATGAGGCTATTCCTAAAACGTTCCAATTAATATCTAAATGACCTAAATTACCCGTAAAACCCACCAGAGAGTTAATTGCTATAATGCAAAGTGAAGTTCCTATCGATTTTTTTACCGGAACTCTTATGAAAAAGAGCAAAACGGGCACTATAATAAAACCCCCTCCGGCCCCAACAAATCCCGTTAAAAATCCAACTAAAATAGCAAGTAAGATCACAAAGTAAATGCGGATGGGTGACTTTGAGAATTCTTCCCACATGGCATCGTGACGGTAGTCTTTTTCCTGTTTTTTTATCATGCTGTATGAGGAGAAAAGGATCAAAACAGCAAAAACTGTCATAATAAAAACCTGCTTTGTTACTTTAAAATCTCCAATAGTAAAAAATAATTCGGGTAAGCCGGGAATAAGAAATTTCCTTACAAAAAAAACGGTAATTAAAGAAGGGATGGCAAATTGTATGAGCGATTCGAAGCTGATATCACCTCTTTTTATAAAGGCAAAACCACCAATTAAAGAAGTTAAACCGACAATAAACAGAGAGTAACCGGTGGCTTCATCGGCAGGATAATGCATTAAATAAACTAAAACCGGTACACTAAGAATAGACCCGCCTCCTCCAATAAGACCAAGGATCAGACCGATCAATAAAAACAAACAATATGCGATAATTGTCTCCAAAATGAGTTTAAACTTACGCAATTTACTATATTATTTCATTGAAGTTATGCCTCATTATTTGTTCAAAAACGTTATTTTAGTAGGTTGTTGAACACTTATGAAAATTGGAGTTAAGATCACGGGTACATTTTTTGCTATTGCTTTCCTTTCCATGTTGGTTATTGGGATAATAAGTTATCATAGAGCAAAAAGTTCGTTAGAAAAACAATCGTTTGAAAAACTAACGGCTGTGCGTGAAATGAAAGCAAATCAGATCCAAGATTATTTTCAGATCATAAAAGATCAATTGATTACCAGCGCCGAAAACCCGATGATGATAGAGGCGATGAAGGAATTTAAAAACGGGTATAATTCAATAAGAACAGAATTAAAAATTGATGATGAGAAACTGAATGCTTTAAAGGAAAAGTCAAATACTTATTTTAATACAGAAGTTCTGCCGCGTTTGAATAAGAACATGGAAGTTAAAACTGTACTGGAAGAAGAAGTGTCACGTAACCCCGAAGCAATTGTTTTGCAAAATCTTTATATCTATGACAATCCGAATAACATTGGTGTAAAACATAAATTTTTAAGAAGCAATGATGAAAGTTCATATACAAAGGCCCATTATAAATTTCATCCTGTAATAAAAGATTTTCTCGAAAAATTCGGCTACTACGATATTTTTTTAATTGATAATAAAACAGGCAACATTGTTTACACGGTTTACAAAGAAGTTGATTTTGCTTCGTGTTTAAGTGATGGTCCGTACAAAAACACAAATTTAGCAGCAGCATATAACGCGGTGAAAGATGTGAAAGAAAAAAATGAGATACGTTTAGTGGATTATAAACCATATCATCCTTCTTACAACGCGCCTTCTTCATTTATTGCTTGTCCTATTTTTGATGGCGACAGCGAGATCGGTGTTTTAGCTTTTCAATTGCCAATTGATAAAATAAATGATATAATGACCAACAAACAGCAATGGGCAAAAGTTGGTTTGGGAACTACGGGCGAAACTTATATTGTTGCAGAAGATTATACCATCAGAAACCAATCACGTTTTTTAATTGAAGACAGCACCAATTATTTTAAAATGTTAACCGACTTGAAAGTTGAACCTAAAATAATTACAGAAATTAAAAATTTCCAAAGCACAATTGGTTTACAGGAAGTAAAAACGGAAGGTACAGAAGAAGCATTAAAAGGTAATTCTGATTCGCGGATCTTTAAAGATTACAGAGGAGTTCCTGTATTATCAGCTTTTAAACCGCTTGATATTTTGCACATGCATTGGGTTATTTTAAGTGAGATCGATGAAGCTGAAGCGTTCGAGGAAGTTTTTGCTTTACGCAGAAATATTATTTTCGCTTTTGCTTGTTTGCTGGTATTAGTTTTTGCCGCATCTTATTTTGTTTCCCGGGAGATAACAAGGCCCTTAAAAGAATTAACTGTTGACGCGCAGGAATTAGGAAACGGAAATCTTGATGTAGAAATTATTACCGGACGGAAAGATGAGATCGGTGTGTTGGCGGATAGTTTTAAAAAAATGCAGGGCTCGATTGGAAAACTCATTGGTGATCTTCGTCATATGAATCACACGCTGGAAGAAAAAGTAGAGGAACGAACAAGAGAAGTTGTAAATCAAAAAAATGTAATTGAAGAAAAGCAAAAAGAAATTGTGGATTCGATCATGTATGCAAAACGAATTCAAACTACCATCATTGCTTCCGAATCTTTTTTGAATGAAAATCTACCTGAACATTTTGTTTATTTTAAACCTAAGGATATTGTAAGCGGCGATTTTTATTGGGCAACATTGCGTGATAACCGTTTTTATTTAGCTGTTTGCGATAGTACCGGACATGGTGTTCCGGGAGCGTTTATGTCGCTGTTGAATATTTCATTTTTAAACGAAGCTATTAATCAAAAGCAAATCGAAACACCTAACGAAATATTCAATCATGTGCGTAAGCGATTGATAAAAAATATTTCGAAAGAAGGACATAAAGATGGGATGGATGGAATTTTGTTGTGTATTGATACTAAGAAAAAGAAATACAGTTATTCAGCCGCACATAATAAACCAATTGTTGTTAGTAAAGGCGCGATCGTTGAATACGCCGCTGATAAAATGCCAATTGGCATAGGGATCCGCGAAGATGAATTTTCTAATAGGGATCTCCCCTTAAAAAAAGGAGATGTACTTTATTTGTACACCGATGGATACGCTGATCAGTTTGGCGGACCAAAAGGAAAAAAGTTCAAGTACAAAAATTTAAATGAATTGCTTTTACAGAATAGTCATTTACCAATGGCTGAACAAAAAGAAATTGTAAGTAAAACGTTCGATGATTGGAAAGGCTCACTTGAACAAATTGATGATGTATGTATAATAGGAATCAGAATATAAAAAGACAGAGTCATCCTGAGCTAGCCGAAGGGGGAATAAGAATTTAAATGAGAAAAGTAATTGTTGTCATAATTATTTTATTTGTCACGTCGGGACTTTATTCTCAACGTACGGATTCTTTGTGGGCGCTTTACAAGAACACCAAAAATCAGGATAGTATTCGTTTAACCGCTTTATACGAAATGGCTTGGGATCTTATTTATACAAACCCTGATTCGAGTTACGCTTTAGGTGTAAAGCAATTGGAAATGGCCCGCGCTAAAAAATTAAAAAAATTCGAATCAAAAGCATTGAACACAATTGGCGCTTCTTATCAGATGAGAGGGAATTTTGTAAAAGCAATTGACTCCTATCAAAAATGCTTAAAGATCATGGAAGAGCTTGGCGACAAAAAGGGAATTGCCAGCGCCATGGGAAATATCGGAAGTTTATATATTGATCTGAAAGAATATCAGAAAGCATTAGGATACCAAATGCGTTGTTTAAAAATTGTGCAGCAAATTGGAAATCTGGAAGGTGTTGCAAGTGCCCTGAATAACATCTGCGTTATTTACACAAACCTTCACGATTATGATCAAGCTATAAGTTATGCGCAAAAAAGTTTGGATATGTATGATCTGCTGAAAGACACTTACGGTATTGCTTCAGCTAATGCAAATATTGCTAATCTTTATTCTGAGCGGAGAATGTTTGAGAAAGCATTGCCTTACCAGTTGAAAGCAATACAGATCGCTGAGAAAGAGGGATACACCCAATTGCAAATTACCACAGGATCAGAAATTGGAAGTACTTATTATCATCTAAAGAAAAACGATATTGCTTTAAAATATTTGAATGCAGCTCAAAAATTATTGAATGAAGATCCGGAACCTTCTGCGCAGGTTTTAGTAGCGTCTACATTGTCTGAAGTACACCAGGCCATGGGAAATTTTAAAGAAGCATTTAAAAATTATGAAGTTTCCCAGCGTTTACGTGATAGTTTATACCGGGGAGACATTCAAAAAGAATTAACAGAAAAAGAATTACAGGCTGAGTTTGATAAAAAATTAGTCGCAGATAGTTTAAAGAATGCGGATGAGAAAAAAATAACAGATGCTTTGATCTTTGCAAAGAATTCACAAATTGAAAAAGACAGGATCCAGAAAATTGCTTTGTATGGCGGTTTAGTTTTATTAATTGTGGGTGGAGGCGTAATGTACAATCGTTTCCGTATTATCCGCCGACAAAGAGATATTATTGAATTGAAAAATAGAGAAACAGAAGAACAAAAAATTATTATTGAAGAAAAACAAAAAGAAATTCTTGCTTCTATTTCTTATGCAAAACGTTTGCAGGAAGCTATTTTACCGCCGCGGAGTTTAATTACAGAAAATTTGCAGCAATCTTTTATCATGTACAAACCAAAAGATATTGTTGCAGGAGATTTTTATTGGATAGAAGTAGTGAATAAAGATAATTTATTGATCGCTGCTGCAGATTGTACCGGACATGGTGTGCCCGGCGCATTGGTTAGTGTGGTTTGCAGTAATGCGCTTAACCGTACCGTGAAAGAATTTGAAATTACAGATCCGGGAAAAATTTTGGATAAAACACGCGAGCTTGTTGTGGAAACATTTGAGCGCAGTGAGACCGAAGTAAAAGACGGGATGGATATTTCACTTTGCTTACTGAATAAAAAAACAAGAACCATAGAGTGGGCGGGAGCAAATAATCCGTTATGGATAGTGCGCGGCGGAAAAATAATTGAATTTAAACCTAACAAACAAGCTATTGGTAAAGTTGACAAGCCTGCACTTTACGAAACTCACAAAGTAAAACTGGAAGCTGAGGATTGCATTTATATTTTTACAGATGGATATGCTGATCAGTTTGGCGGACCGAACGGAAAGAAATTTAAATATCACCAATTGGTTGAATTGATGTGTACGATAAGCACAATGCCAATTAACGACCAACAAAAAAAATTAGAAACAGAATTCGAAGCCTGGAAAGGTAATCTCGAGCAGGTCGACGATATTTGCGTAATAGGAATTAAGATATAGATCACACAAACTAGTCTGAACTTTAACCTTTACCAGAATTGCATTAGGGGAATTTATTTCGTATATTTACTAAGGGCAAATGCACATTAAGGGGTACTGGTCATGCTGAACTTGTTTCAGCATCTTTAAAGATCCCGAAACAAATTCGGGATGATCAATGGAAAATTGAAAAAAATAATTTACATATTTATTCTTCTCAGCTTTCTTAGCAAAGCTTCAAGATCTCCTTCAATTATCTTTAAAGAGAACAAGGGTCAATGGCCGGAAAAAGTTTTATTCGGAACAGAAATTTACAACACAAAATTCTACGTCAACAAGAATGCTTTCAATTATTGCGTTTACAATCCTGAAGAATATGTAAAAGGTTTTGGCAGACATAGACCAGATGAAAAACCAAATGTAGTTCACGGACATAAT
>JANYCL010000334.1 GCA_025360355.1 Sphingobacteriaceae bacterium | reverse complement strand
GTACCGGGAGCGTTCATGAGTTTTATTGGGAGTACTATTTTAAATCAAACACTCGGACATAAAAAAATTGAAACACCAGCAGATGCTTTAAATTATTTAAACAAACAGCTTCCTTTAACTTTACAAAGCAAAGTTAAAACCGGACAGATCAATGACGGAATGGAAGCAGGCATTTTAACCATTAATAAATCTACAAATAAATTATTTTTTGCAGGCGCAAATTTAAATTTGATCCACATCAGGAAAAATGTGGTAACAGAAATTAAGGGTGATAAACATTCGATCGGTTTAAATACAGAACAACAAAAAACATTTACAAATAATGAAATGCTATTGGAAAAAGGAGATTGCGTTTACATGTTTTCAGATGGATACCCTGATCAATTTGGCGGACCGAAGGGAAAAAAATACAAATACAAAAATCTGCTTAACTTCTTAAATACAAATAGTTCTTTAAACGCCGATGAACAACTTCAAAAACTCACCGACAATTTTGATGCCTGGAAAGGAAATTTGGAACAGTTAGATGATGTATTGTTCTTTGGCATCAAGTTGTAATTTTCTTTAGTTTTAATTCACTGAATATCAATGCTTTAATTTTAATACTCCAGGCAACTTTTGCCTTAAAACTTTCGTCTTGTTATTACCGGGATACCAGCTCTAAATATACTTGAATACCGAATCAGAAATATTAAATGGTTGCTTAAAAGGGAAGCGCGAGTTTCAGAAAATTTTATACGATAAATTTTCAGGCAAAATGCTTTATGTGTGTTTGAGGTACACCAAAAACAAAGATGAAGCTGAAGATGTTTTACAAGAAGCGTTTATCAAAGTATTTACCAATTTACATTCCTTTAAATCAGAAGGATCTTTTGAGGGTTGGATCCGCCGCATTTGTGTTAATTGTTCGCTGGAATTTTTAAGAGCTAAAAAACGGACCTTGCTTTTTGAAGACATTGAAAATGCAAACGAATACGTATCCGATAGCAATAACATTATTGGAAATATAAACACAAAGGAATTACATAATTTGATCATGAAATTACCGGATGGTTACAGATTGGTTTTTAATCTTTTTGTGATTGAAGGTTATGGACATAAAGAAATTTCAGAAATGCTGAACATAACAGAAGGAACTTCAAAAAGTCAATTATCAAAAGCGCGGATATATTTACAAAAATCACTGCATAGTTTATTAGATATTAACGAATAAGAAAAGGAATAATGAGAGACAATAACTCAAATAACGAATTTAAGGAGCTTGATGATTTTTTTGTAGAATCATTAGAAAATGCTTCCGTCAAACCATCGAAAAATGTTTGGCAGAGCATTGAGAAGAACCTTGATGAGAAAAAGAAAAAAAGATATTTATTCTGGCTGTTACCATCTTTAATTTTATTAATTATAGGTGCACTTGGAACTTATTTCTTTTTACCTCTGGATCTTTCTACAACAAAAACAGCAGAAACAAACTCCAGTACAAATTCTACTGTTGCAATTATTCCTACCCAATCATCAACTGAAACTAACGCAACTAAAAACGAAAAAAATAGCTCCACTGAAAAAAACGACAATCTTAATTCTTCAGAAAAAAATAAAACTACAACTAAAATACAATTAGCCGCAGTTAAAAATCTGACGACTCGTTTGCCTGATCAAATTGGCGAGTATGAAGTAAGGTCAGAAATTGGCAGCGATAACATTAAACGGTTTTTTGTTGAAGTTCCGGAAGAGAAGATAAGCGCAAGTATTGCCACTTTAAAGAATGCAGGTTACGCAGATGCTTTTGTGAAAGACGCAAAACAAACGCAAAACACTTTAGCAAAAACAAATAATGCAAATAGTACAAACACACCTTTCGCTACGACAAAAAATGAAATTATTGCCGTTACTATTTCTCGTAACAAAAAACCGGTTTCGGAAAATAGTTCTAACTTCTCATCAACTGATAAAGTAAACACTTCTGAAACCTCAGCTAAAACAAATTCATTTGATAATTCTGCAACAGGAATTGTTGCATTGAATGACAATAACAAAACGCCAACCAATGCAAAAGAAGAAATAAGTATTAAAAAAGAGGAGCCGGTAACTCCTGTACAACAGATAATCACAAATACTTTAACTCCTACTAACACCGTTTCTACATCTAATGAAACCATTGAGTCTATAACGAAAATAGATTCTGTAAAAAAAGAAAACAAATCTGAAGTCGCTGCAATACCTCCGTCTTTAAAACAAAATGATTCGCTGCCACCAACACTTAATAAAGATCCAAAGTTTGCATTATATATTTTAGGCGGGCCGGTAATTACGCAAACCTTTCCTAGTCCAAAATTCTCATCAGAATTCTCAGCCGTTACATACAACGCCGGACTAAAGTTCCAGTTTTTACCATTTAAAAAAATAGCTATAGAGTTAGGTGTTAATTACCAGAAATGTTCTTCTCAATCTAAAGAAGACACTCTTGGCTTTAGTAAATTAGATCCTTCAGATTCACAGTTCCATTCATCTTTAGGCGATATGGCGGTCTCCTACTCTAATATGATCAATGGATTTAATGTTATAGCACCAATTAATACTTTTCATGTAAAATACAATTACAAAATAAATTATTCTGTAATAAATATTCCGGTAGCCGTTAAATTCTATCCTATCAAAAAAGACAAGCTTGCTGTTTCTATATTCGCTGCGGCGAATAGCCAAATTGTAATGAATAGCCGATCACAATTAATTGTACATAAAGAAAATTGGGATGAAGTGTACAATTACAATAATATTCCAGGTAAAAAATTTAATTTAAGTCTAATGCTTGGTTTTGGCTGCGAGTTCAAACTTCGCAAACATTTATACTTTGTTGTAGAACCCGGCGTGCGTTATTATTTAACGAACCTAAACTCTAATGCAGGCATTAGATCTAACAGATTAAATTTTGACGGAAACGCAGGATTTAAATTTCCGTTTTAATTGAAATAAAATAGTTTGTTTAATTTTTGGGTAAAGACTACTTAGTATCGTAAGCCCACTTTAACCAAATAGAACCCCAGGTAAAACCACCGCCAAAAGCTGAGATAATTAAATTATCGCCTTTCTTTAATTGTTTTTCGTAGTCCCACAATAATAATGGAATAGTTCCTGCAGTTGTGTTGCCGTATTTTTCGATGTTCATCATAACCTTCTCCGGACCTACGCCCATTCTGGTTGCAGTAGCATCAACAATACGTTTATTTGCTTGGTGCGGAACAAGCCATTGAATATCTTCAGGTTTTAAATTATGTTTCTCGATCATTTCTGCACTTACATCAGCCATGCCTTTCACTGCAAATTTAAAAACAGCTTGTCCTTCCTGGTACACAAAATGTTTGCGTGCATCAACAGTTTCATGCGTTGGCGGCATAACAGAACCGCCGGCGTGCATGCATAAATAATTTCTTCCGGCACCATCGGCTTTTAAAATAAAATCTTTCACACCGAAATCTTCAGTTGTTGGTTCTAACAAAACTGCGCCTGCACCATCACCAAAAATAATACATGTTGCGCGATCGGTGTAATCAATTATTGACGACATTTTATCTCCGCCGAGCACTAATATTTTTTTGTATTTACCTGTTTCAATAAATTGTGCTCCTGTTGCTAAAGCATAAATAAATCCGGAACACGCTGCAGAAAGATCAAAACCCCATGCGTTCTTAGCCCCAATTTTATCGCAAATAACATTTGAAGTAGAAGGGAAAATATAATCGCCCGTGATGGTACCAACAATTACCATATCCAGTTCTTCAGCTTTAATGCCGCGTTTTTTTAATAATTCTTGGGTCGCAATAACGCACATGTCAGAAAGACCTTTCCCTTCACCTTTTAAAATGCGGCGTTCTTTAATTCCTGTACGTGAAGTGATCCATTCGTCGTTGGTCTCTACCATTGTAGAAAGAATCTCGTTCGTTAAAACAAAATCAGGAACACAACCTCCCACTGCAGTTATTGCTGCTTTAATCATTACTCGAACGCTTGTTTAATTTTATCACTCAATTTAACATCAACAATTTCTTTTGCAAGAACCAGCATATTTTTAAATGCTTCCGGACTAGAAATTCCGTGAGCAATTAAAACATTTGAATTAATTCCTAAGATCGGTGTGCCGCCGTATAATTCATAATTGAACTGATCGAAATATTCACCGGTTTTTTTCTGCTTTCTTAAAATAGTATAAATTGCTTCCGCCATTTTTAAAACTACATTTCCTGTGAAACCTTCGCAAACAATTACATCTGCTTTATCATTGAATAGATCGCGGCCTTCAACATTACCAACGAAATTAAAATCTTTCGAATCCTTCATTAAATTATAAGTGGCTTGCGCAACAAGATTTCCTTTTTCAGGTTCTTCACCAATATTTAATAAAGCAACTTTAGGATTTTCTATTTTATAAACTTCGCGTGCGAAGATCGAGCCTAACATCCCAAACTGATATAATACATCCGGTTTACAATCGGCATTTGTACCAACATCTAAAATTAAACCCCAACCACCATTTTCTTTTGGTAAAGGATTTGCAATGCTTGGACGGATAACACCGGGAACAGCTTTTACTGAGAACATGGATCCTACTAACATCGCTCCTGTATTTCCTGCGCTTGAGAAAGATTGAATCTTATCTTCTTTTAATAATTTAAATCCTAATGCAATACTACTATTTGGTTTTTGTGCAAGAGCTTTTGTTGGATGGGCACCCATTTCAAGTGTTTCTGTTGTATGAACAAATTCAAAACGACTTAGATCGGCTTTTTGTTCCGTTAAATATTTCTTTGCTGCTTCCGAATCACCGATCAAAACAATTATGGCACTAGCGGGTAAAGCTTTAGCTGCTAAAATTGCCCCATCGAGACAATTCTTAGGAGCAAAGTCGCCACCCATAATATCAAAACCAATTTTCATATTTACCCTGTTGATTTTAGAAGGCTAAAAAACAAATTTAGGCTTAATAATACAACAATAAACTTTTAAAGTTATTAAACGCCTGTTAAACAATTTTTAGGGAAAACCGACCATTTAACTCCATAAAAAAAGCATCGGCCTAAGGCAGATGCTTTAAATAAAATCTATTATAAAAGATTAAGCTGTTGCTTTTTCCATTACTACTTTTCCTTTGTAGTAAAGTTTACCTTCGAACCAATGTGCACGGTGAAATAAATGAGCTTCGCCTGTTGTGGTATCTTTTGCAATGGTCATGTGCGGAGCTTTATATGTAGCACGACGTGAATCTCTGCGAGAGCGCGATAATTTTCGTTTTGGATTTGGCATGGTTTCTTATTTTTTAATTAATTTTTATTGATCTTTAATTTATTTAATTTTTCCCAAATGGGATTTACTTCTTCGTCTGGTATTAAGTTCTCGTTTAACTTTTTTAATGTTTCTTCATCACATTTAAAATCTTCATCTACTTCACAAGCTACTCGGCGCGTTGGCATAGCTAACATGATATATTCAAATAAATAATGAGATACATCTGCATGACCTGCTGCTTCGTTCACAGCAATGATCTCATCAGTACTTTCTTCATCATTACCATATTTAATAACAAGGTTTTCTGAAGCTTCTATCGGAAAATCACCAAATTTCAGACAACGGTCGCAACTTAAATTAACTGTTCCGTTAATTTCGAATTGCATTTGCATTAAGTTGTTTTGTTTTGTTAAAACAACTTTAACATCAATGTCTGCTTCTGTAATTTCAGTTTCGTTAAACTGCTCAAAGAACGTCCCGTTTATTTTGAACTCAAATTCATGAGTTCCAACTGGCAAACCGGCAAATTTTACTATATATTGTTTTTTGCCCATTTTACTCTAAAAAGGGATGCAAATTTACTAAAAAAGGGGCATTTGGCAAATAAAATTATTTATTCTCAAGTTCTTCTCTCTGTTTTTTGGTTAAACCCTTTACCACCTCATCGTAACTATGGTCGATCCACTCTTTAATAAGCTTTGAGGGGGCTGTTTTATCGCAAATAACTGTATTCCAGTGCTTTTTGTTCATATGATAGCCTGGTTTAACGCAATTATATTTTTCGCGGAGCTGGATCGCTTTTTCGGGTTCGCATTTAACATTGAACTCTACCGGCTTCGATTCTATACCGGTAAGTAAAAAAGCTTTTCCCATAACTTTAAACACAAGCGTTTCGGCATCAAAGGGAAAACATTCTTCAACAGCTTTTTTATTAAGGCAATAGCTTCTCAATTCTTCAATGTTCATGGCGTTGGTGTTATTTAGATCCGAAAAATTCCGCTTAAAATTACCACTTATTCTTAAACCAATACCAGTTATTAAAATACCGACATTTGGGGATGAAATAAAAGTAATATTTGTGCCTTAAATACGTTCAGCTAATATTAATATAATGTTGATCGTTAAAACTTTTGGAATTAAAACTTATTTGCTAAGTTTGGCAATCATAACAACAAAAATTAAAATAATAACTAACACATAAAATCTATGAGCAACAAAAAAACATCGGGAGGATTTCCATTAGCGGTTTCAGCATTAGCTATTGTAATTTGTATTTGCATTGGCTGGTTTATCTACAAAACAATTTTAGGATCGGCTTCAAACTTTGAAGGTGGTGATTCTGAAAAAGGACATCCGCATAATATTTTAGGAACCATGTATAAAGGTGGTTTTATCGTGCCTATTCTAATTGGCTTTTTATTAACGGTAATTACTTTTGCTATTGAGCGTTTCATAACAATTATGAAAGCTGCAGGAACAGGAAATACCGATAAATTTGTTTCTAAGATTAAGTCATTAATTGGGAATCATGATTTTGAAGGTGCTAAAGCTGAATGCGACAAACAAAAAGGCTCTTTAGCTAATGTAGTTCATGAAGGGATCGCTAAATATCAATTCGTACAAAATGATTCGAGTATGGATAAAGAAGCGAAAGTTCACGCTATTCAAAAAGCATTAGAAGAAGCAACTTCATTAGAATTACCAATGTTATCAAAAAACATGGTGGTTATTTCAACGATGGCTTCAATCGGAACTTTAGCTGGTCTTATTGGTACAGTTGTGGGTATGATTCGTGCCTTTGCGGCCTTATCTGCTGCAGGTGCTCCTGATACTTCTGCTCTTGCAACAGGTATTTCTGAAGCTCTTGTAAATACATTAGTAGGTATCTTAACTTCAGCATTTGCTATCATTTTCTATAACTATTTCAGTAATAGGATCGATACAATTACTTATGCTATGGATGAAGCAGGATTTTCTATTATCCAGGAATTCCAAGCAAGCGGTAAATAGTTTTATTCCATTTATGGAATTTTAGTTAAGTATTCATCTAAATATTAAAACACAGAGAAAATGTCAAAAAAACCATCAAAAGGAGGAGCCCCAGCGCTAGATATGACACCAATGGTGGATCTGGCTTTCCTGTTGGTTACCTTTTTTATGTTAACAGCTTCGTTCCGTATGGCCGAGCCTGTAGTGGTTGATCCTCCTTCATCAATCGGGATGGTTGATCTACCCGACAATCATATATTGGTAACAATTGATAATAACGGACGTGCTTTTTTTGGGATCAGTAATTCAACCGCTAAAATGGCGGCTCTGCGCGAAATGGCAAAACGCTATAAAGTACAGTTTACTGAAGAACAAATTATAAAATTTAGCGGCTTACCAAGTTTTGGTGTTGATATAAAAGATCTTCCTAAATATATTGATGCTAAAGAAGAAGCCCGTTTAAAATTTCAACCGCAAAAAGGTGTTCCGTTAGATACAATTACTCCTAATAACCAATTAAAAGATTGGATCAATATTGGAGGTACAGAAGCCGTTAAGGTTTATCAGGCTGCAAAAGCAAAAGCTGCTGAATCAAATTCAGAGTTTAAAGCAGAAAAACCACGTTACGCAATTAAATGCGCGGCACAAACTAAATACATTTTTGTTAAGGATGTGATCAAAACATTTACCGATCTTAAATTATATCAGTTTAATTTAATTACATCTTTAGAAGGTGGCGGTACAGTTATTAATCCAACTAAAAAATAATTTAAAAACATTATACAATGTCAGAAATAGCAGATAGTGGTGGTGGTCAGAAAGGTGGTAAAAAACGTGCCAAGAAACAATCTACGCGTATAGATATGACGCCGATGGTTGACTTAGCATTTTTATTATTGACCTTTTTCGTACTCACAGCAACTTTTAGTAAACCAAAATCAATGGAGCTTACGTTCCCCGCACCTCCGCCTCCTGATCAGAAAATTGAAGAGGTTAAAAAAGGTATTACTTTTTTATTATCGAAAGACAACCGCATTTTTTATTATGAAGGTCAATTCAGAGCAGTTGCTGATGACAAAGGACCTGCAACTACAATAGCTGAATTAAGTTTTGATCAAAGCAGTTTGCATAAATATTTGCTTGACAAAAATAAACCAATGCAGGAAAAGATCTTGGCGCTTGAAAAAAGATTTGAAGCGAAACAATTAGTCGATACCACTTATAAAAGAATGGTAAGAGAAGTAAAGGCTGATAAAGAATCTTATACTTATTTAATTAAAACGGATGATCAGGCTACTTATAAAAACGTGATCGACGTTATTGATGAGTTAAACATTAATGTAGTTGGTAAATACGTTATGGTAGATATTATGAAGTCGGAGTTTGATTTAGTGAAAGCAAAAATTGGAACAAATTAATTAAAAGGAGGTAAATATGTTATTCATTTTAATAGGCATTTTCGCAGCAGTATCCGTAGTGATGCTAATGCTTGACCTGAAAACAGGTTGGGCCGGCGAAACTTACGACACCCGGAATACAGTTGTATTTGGCGGAAGAAACACCGAGTATGGTGCGTATGAATTAAGACATAATTACAACAAACGTGTTGTAATGATCATAGCCGGGATGATGTTGTTTTCATTACTCCTTTTTGGTTTCAAAAAATTCATGGACCGTCCGAAAACGGATGAAAACACTGAAGCATTAAAGGTGGAACAAATTGACTTAACGCCACCACCACCAATTGAAGACCAACCACCGCCGCCGCCGCCGCCGCCACCACCGCCAATGGTTGAGATGGTAAAGTTTGTGCCGCCGGTAATTAAAGATGATGCAGTTGAAGAAGAGCCGCAAAAATTACAAGAAGATGTAAAAGATGCTAACGTTAGTACAAAAGATCAGGAAGGCGAAAAAGATGCAGTAGTTGTACCAACTGAAGATACTGGACCTGGTGAAGCAGCAGCCCCTGAAATTTTTACAGTGGTTGAAGAGATGCCTGAATTTCCGGGTGGAGCAATGGAGATGATGAAATATATTCAGAAGAACATTCAATATCCTGCAATGGCTCGTGAAGCCGGAATTAGCGGTAAATGTTTTTTAAAATTCGTTGTTACAGGTGATGGAACAATTAGCGATGCACAAATATTAAAAGGTGTTGCAGGTTGTCCGGATTGCGATAAAGAAGCAATGCGCGTTGTTAAATCAATGCCGAAGTGGAAAGCCGGTAAACAAAACGGTAGAGCAGTTTCAGTTTACTTTAACTTACCAATTAACTTTACAATTAAATAGCTTCAACAAGCTCAGCTACCAAATGTAAAAACCCTTCGATCCTTCGACAAGCTCAGGACGAGGGGTTTTTTGTTGCACTGAATTTTACTTCTCCCCTTCCTTAAGGGGAGAAAGCCTGAATCACGCTTTAGCGTGACAGGCAGAGGGGTTTGAAACGTAAGCAAATAAAAAAGCCGTCTCTTTTGGAAACGGCTTCTAAATAAAATTGATCAGTAAAATTAATTCACCACTAATTTTCCTTTGCTTACAACCATTTTATTATTGTAAACGCTGTAAGTATAAAGTCCTTTGCTGAAGTTTTCTAAATTTAAATTTGATTTTCCTTCTTTCATTTCAAATACACCAACTTCTCTTCCTAAAACATCATTTAGTTTCACTTCGCATTTATCATTGAACATTAGATCGCTTGCTTCAATAACAGCAAAACCATTTGCAGGATTTGGATAAACTTTGCTTTCAAGGTTTACCAAAATATTTTCTTTAATTCCGGAAAATATTTGATTTATTGGCCGGCGAACAATTGTTCCATTACCGGTTGAGGCAAGAATATAATTAGCAGTTGCGGTTATTTTTTTCAAATAATTTTCGCCATTACTATAGTTTAATCCTAAATTATTTTTATTAAATGTTGTCCCGCCATCATTGCTATAATAAAATCCCGAATCGCAAGCCACTAAAATATTACTATTGGAAAGAATAAATATATCGCTTATAGATATTGTTGTTCCTGTACTAATATTAATTGCGCCGGTCCATGTTGCTCCGCCATTAGTTGATTTATACATTCGTCCACCGTAATTCCCAAAAAACTGAGTAGTACTTGTTGATCCCATACATAAAGTATATTTATCCCACCAGTTTACAGGTGCTAACGTTCCATTTATTGCAGTCCAAGTCATACCTCCATCAAGAGATTGTAGGTTTAATGTAGTAGTTGTACCAGCCCATAATTGACCGCTATTCATACTTTCTATAACCGTAACAAGAGTTGTGGTCATAGAGGATTTTAAACTGAATGCCGAGCCGCCCAATTGATAAAACTTAGAACCGGAACCGCTAATTGGATTCGTTACAGCAATTACACTTCCATTTACAGTTGCCATTGATTTAATAACATCTGATCCGGGAATTGCAGAAGTAGTTAATGCAGTCCAATTATTACCTGTTGTTGATTGGTAAATAGCTGTACCCCTAAAAGCATAAAGCGTGCTTCCATTCAAGGTACCAAAGGATAAACCTGAAGCAGGCACACCTGTGTTTGAGGCACCCCATGTTGCTCCATCATCAGATGTTGCATTAAGTGCGCTTGAGCTTGCATCGCTTGCTAAACCTTTTCCAAAAGCAGAAAAGCAATCTTCTCCACTGCTAAAAATTGTAGTTGTTGACCACTGCGAAAAAGCAGAGAATGATATTACCGATAAAATTGAAAGTAAAAGTTTTTTCATGTAAATAGGTTTTAGGTAAACAAAATTAAGAGAAAAACTTAATAATACAAGCAGAATGCAAATAATAAAGCCGTTCCGCCTAAGGCAAAACGGCTTTAAATTTTTCTAAATAAATTTAGTTTACTACTAATTTACCTTTACTTACAGGTATCTTATTATTATAAACGCTAAATGTATAAAGTCCCTTGCTAAAATTTTCTAAATTTAAATTAGCCCTTCCTTCTTTCATTTCAAATACTCCAACTTCACGACCCAAAACATCATTAAGTTTAACTTCACATTTATCATTTAAAATCAGATCGTTCGCTTCAATAATAGCAAAACCATTTGCAGGGTTCGGATATACTTTGCTTTCAATTGATAACAATTTATTTTCGCTAACTCCTGTAAAAATTTGATTTATTGGACGACGAACAACTGTCCCTCCTGAGGTAGATGCAATAATATAGTTTGCGGTTGCTGTAATATGTCTCAAATAATTTTCGCCATTTGCATAATTTAAACCTGTATTATTTTTTTGAAAAGTTGCACCACCATCATTGCTATATACAAAACCCGAATCGCAGGCTACTAAAATATTATTTGCCGACATAACATATATATCACTTACCGGAATTGATACTCCTGTGTAAATACTGTAAGCAACAGTCCATGTAGCACCGGCATTCATAGATTTATAAAGTAGTCCGCCATCATTACCACAGAACAAAGTGGTAGCGGTTGCTCCCATGCTCTCTGTATACTTGTCCCACCAAACAGAAGGAGCTAATGTGCCATTTGCATTGCTCCATGTTAAACCTGCGTTGGCAGATTTAATATTTAATGTTGATGTGGTACCTGCCCATAACGCACCATTCATATTCCGGATAATACTTACTAATGTTGTGGTCATTGTAGATTTTAGAGTAAAGGCCGAACCATTTAACTGATAAAATTTAGAACCTGATCCGCTAATTGGGTTTGTTACTGCCAAAACACTTCCACTAATAACAGCCATTGACCGAATAACATCTGAAGCTGAAATTGCTGAAGTAGTTAGTGCTGTCCAATTATTACCGGTTGTTGATTGGTAGATTGCAGTGTTACGAAACGCATAAAGGGTTCCTCCATTAATTGCGCCAAAGGATAAACCCGATGAAGGTACACCTGTATTTGATAAACCCCATGTTAATCCATCGTCGATCGAAGAGCTTAATGAACTTGAGGAGGCATCGCTTGCTAAAGCTTTTCCAAAAGCGGAATAGCAATCTTCACCGGTGCTATAAATGGTTGTTGCTGACCATTGCGAAAAAGCGGAAAAAGAAGCTATTGATAAAATAATAAGTAAAAGTTTTTTCATATTTAATGGGTTTTTAGAGAAACAAATTTAAAATAAATATTCAGTTATACTAGGCATTAATCCTTAAATTAGTGCTTTAAAACAAATTAATTTAAATGAGAAACAACATAAATTTTGTAACGCTTTGGTTTAGTGCAGCAATGGTAATA
>JANYCL010000275.1 GCA_025360355.1 Sphingobacteriaceae bacterium | reverse complement strand
TAGAATTAAGATCCGTAAAAATCTGGTGGTTGGTGAAATTTCATTCTGGATAGTTGCTATCGCTTTAATATTTTTTAATTTCAAAGCTTCATTGTTTATTTTTATTATTCCTGTTTTCATAGTACGCTTTTTAATGATGGCGGGAAATTGGGGACAACACGCATTTATTAACAGAGATAAGCCCAAAAATAATTACAACAATTCCATCAATTGCATTAATGTTCGTTATAATCACACATGTTTTAATGACGGCTATCATATTGTACATCATTTAAAACCTGCCATGCATTGGTTAGAATTACCCGGCGAGTTCATGAAGAATATTGATAAGTACGGACCAGAGAACGCAATTATTTTTCAGGGAATAGATTTTTTTCAGGTTTGGTTTTTTCTGATGACAAAAAATTACAATAAGCTTGCTGAAAAAATGGTAATTGTAAATCCTGAAATAAAAACTAAGGAACAAGCAATCGCTCTTTTAAAAGAACGCACACGTAAGATCGATGATTATGTTGTTGTTAAACCGCAGCCGAAAATGCAAACGGCATAATTTATAGAAAAGAATTAAAGTCCCAGTTCTTCTGCATCAACATACATTCGCTGTAAACCTTCTGCAAAATCATATCCTCTGTCGGCAGTAATAGTTTGTCCTCTTATTCCATCCATTAAACCACTGCACATCATGTAAGTTACTTTTGCGACTTCCTCAAGTTCAATATGCGTTCCGGGAATGTCATATTTTTTGATAAAATCAACCCATTCATTTCCGAGTGTAGATAAAAGTGAATCGGTAATTACCGGACGAGTACGCAGAATATTAAAAATAACATCATCATTATAGAAATGATAGTTAAGATATTTTATTAAAACTTCATTTAAAGCTTTTGTTGCTGCAGCGAAATCGTAGTTCTTATGAAAGCGATCTGGGCCGTGAGAAGAAAGAGCGAATACATATTTTGGATAAACACCAAATATGTTTTTCATCTGACGTGTGTATTCTATCATTGGCCAACAACTGTATTCAATACTTTTTAATAAATACGCTTCATTATAATCTTCCATTGTTTTCACAAGGGTAGTAAACGAAACATTTGAAATAAAAACATCAAGCTTTCCGAATTTTGTTTTTATTTCATTCAACAGATCAAGCGTGTCATCAGCGTTAACTACATCGGCTTGTTTTAGAACCGGCGCAGAGAGTCCTTTTGCTTTAAATTCATTTATCACATCCTCTTCTTCAATACTTCCCCAGCCATACGTTATAATTACCTGATCGCCATGCTCCGCAAATTTCATTGCAATTTCCTTACCAATTCCTTTTGTCCCACCTGTAATTAAAACTACACGTTGTTTATTTGTACCTGACATAATTTTCTTTTATTGTTTTTAATATTTCTTCTTCGTTAAAAGTTAATTCGTGCATCATAGTTTCAATGCTATAAGTTTCCTCAAACATTTTTCGGCGACTCATACTTTGATAGCGTTTTAAAACCGATAAAGCTTTTCTAGGTTTTTCCGACATTGCGTCGGCAAGAGCATTTGCTTTTTCAAGAACTTCTGATTTTGGTAAAATATAATTGAAATTTGTTTTCCCAATTAAATTCTTTCCCAAATAAAAACTACCTGTGTATTGCATTTCCTGCGCAATGGCCGGCGACATATAATGTTCCATTAATTTAGTAATTCCCATTCCCGGAGTAAATCCCATGTTCATAAAAGAACAACCATAACGACTTTCTTCAGCTAAAATGGCAATATCCGCACATAAACCTAAGGCCAAACCTCCGCCGATCGCATGACCTTCCATAGCCGAAATAATCGGAACCGGTATATCAAGGATCATTTTGGAAAGGACGATATCAACAGGTTTTATTTGTTTTTTGCAGAGCTTTTCAAGTGTTTCCAGATCAGCGCCTGAGCAAAAAATATCAGGTAAACCGCTAATAACTAATACTTTAATATCCTCATTGTTTTTAATTTCAAGAAGGTTATCGATAAGAGCCTCCACAAAATCGGGTGTTAATCCGTTTTTACCCTGTTTATCAAGCATTTGCAACGATGCAATTCCTGAAGATTCCAGTGAAAATTTTATTAATTCTGTTGATGAAGAACCCATTTTTTAGTCATTTATTAGGTAAAAACACCTCTTATTTTGCCAATTTTAAAGCTAAAAGTAAAATTAGGAAAATATTTAGTCTTAAACGGGAAACTTAGTCATTTTTCATAAAAAATTGAGCATTCAGACTCTTAATAACTCCCATATTCTTTTTTATAATAACCTGTGAAATTTATTAAATTTGAGGCTCGAAGAAAATAACAATTGAATAGCAATTAATTAATATGGAAAGAGAAGAAATTTTAAAAGTAATTGAAAAGAACATGCATAAATCTGTACCGGGGATCACCGAAACAATCGACCCTGAAAAAAAGTTTACAGATTATGGTGTTAACAGTTTAGACATTGTTGAAATAGTTTCCGGCACTATGCGTGAACTTAAAATTAAAATTCCACGTACTGAGTTATCGGATATAAAAAACATTTCAGGACTAGTTGACAAGTTTGTAGCTTTTTCTCCTAAGGCATAATTCATGAGTAATTCTTTTTTAGATTTCTCCGGTAAAGTAGCATTAATAACCGGGGGCACCCGCGGCATAGGTTTAGAGACCGGTTTGTCATTTAGTAAAAGAGGTGCCCTTTGTGTTCTTACGTACCGTTGGGGAGATCATAATGAAGAGGCAATTTATGAAGCTTTTCAAAAACAAAAAGCGCCTAAGCCAATTTTGCTTTACGCTGATGTTTCTAATAATGAAGATACAAAATCCTTATTGGAGCAACTCAAACAACAAGGCATTTCTAAAATAGATATTTTTATCAGCAATGTGTCATCAGCAATGGTGATCAATTGTTTTGAAGACTATACTCTTAAAGGCTTAAAGCAAAGTATATCCTACTCCACTTGGCCAATGATCTCTTACACGAAAGAAATTGAAAAAGCTTTCGGTCATTATCCTAAATACATAATTGGTGTTTCTTCAACAGGACCAACAAATTATTCGATCGGTTATGATTATGTGGCTGCATCAAAAACAGTAATGGAAGTATTTGTGAAATATCTTAATTACCGTTTACATAAACATGGCGTTTGTATTAATGCAGTTCGTTCACGAGCGATCAAAACACAATCATTAGAAAATACTTTTGGAAAAGAGCTTGCCGATTTTGCCAAAAAATTTGTTCCGGATAATTATTGGATCCAGCCTGAAGAACTTTCTGAAGCAATTGTTGCTTTGTGTTCAGGATATTGTGATATCATAAGCGGACAAACAATTACTGTTGACAAAGGCACAACCTTTTTCGACAATTTAATGGAGATCTATACCCGTTCTCAAAAAAATAAACTTAAAACAGTTTAATTATGCCCACCATTGACGAAAGTTTGATCAAGCATGTTCACGATCATTATGCTGAATATACCTATGATATGTTCATGATGAATATGTCGGCCGAACTGGAAGAGATCGAACTTTTTTCAGAATATGTTGATGTTTTAAACGAAAAAAAAATATACACATTTGAAGCCGCACGTTCGGGAACACAAACAACTGAAACAGATCTTGCACGTGCGAATGGCGAATCAGTTCACGTTGTAAATTTATCAAGCTACAATTATTTAGGATTCAGTTATCATCCGGATGTTATTAAAGCAGCACAGGATGCAGTTGCAAAATATGGTTTAGGCGCTTCAAGTTCTCCTGTTATCAGTGGAACTTATTTAGTACATAAACAATTAGAAGAAGCTTTAGTAAAATTTTTCGGTTTACCCGGACGCGGTGTTTCTTTATTTACTGCCGGCTACAGTGTAAATCTTGGTGCTATTTCTGCTTTTATAAAACCCGGTCACCACGTTATCATGGATGCAGCTTCTCACATGTCAATTGTTGAAGGTGCAAAACTTTCAGGAGGAGAAATGACATTTTTCCGTCATAACGATATGGCGCATCTTGAAGAATTATTGAAAAAAACATGTGATGATTTTACAAGAGTTTTAGTTTGTGTTGAAGGAATTTACAGCGGTGACGGCGATTACGGTAATTTAAAAGAAGTAGTTCGTTTAGCAAAACAATATGGTGCATTTACTTTAGTTGATGAAGCACATTCAGCTTTAGTTGCTGGTGATAACGGAAAAGGTGTTTGTGAACAGCAAGGAGTTTTAGAAGATGTTGATATGTATGTTATGACATTCAGCAAAGCATTTGGTGGTGTTGGTGGTGCTGTTTATGCAAAAAAAGAAATTGTACAATACATGAATTGGTACGCAAAGTGCCGCATGTTCTCTTGCGCATTAGATCCTGCTGTAACAGGAGGTATGACCAAAGTAATTGAATTAGCATCCGGACCGCTTGGTGCTGAAAGAAGAAAAAGATTAAAATCAAACGCAACTTATTTTAGAAGTTTACTGGAAGGTAAAGTTGTTTTAAGTGAAGGCGATGCCTGGGTTGTGATCGTACATTTTGGTGCAGAAAGCAAAACATTACAATTGAATGATCATTTACAACGCAGTGGTTTAGATACAAGTATCATTCAATTCCCTGCAGTGCCAAGAAATGAAGCGCGTATAAGAATGTTCATTACATCAGAACATACTCAAGAGCAATTAAAAAAAGCAGCTGATGTTATTCTGCAGTCTGCAGCTAAATTTGATTTTTTAAAAAAATAAAATAACAATCCATGAAAAAAGTAGCGTTAATAACAGGAGGTTCTTCGGGTTTAGGCTTTGCATTAGCTGAATTATTAGGGAAAGAAGATTATTCAATTATTATTTTAGCAAGGAATCAAGACAAAATAAACAAAGCTGTTGCTGATCTAACTGCCAAGAAAATTACTGCTAAAGGATATTCGTGTGATATCACTGATGAAGCCGGATTAAAAAAATGTTTTGATCAGATAAAATCAGAATACGGTAAAATTGATTATTTGGTTTTAAATGCAGGGGTTGTAACAACAAAATTACTTTCAGACTATCAAAATCCTTCCGAAATAAAAAAAGATCTTGAGATCGATCTTTGGGGAACTATTCTTTCCGCATATCAGTTCTTACCCTTACTTGGAAGCGGTTCTAAATTATTAATGATCTCTTCTGGCTTTGGATTGATGGGTGCTGCAGGTTACTCTATGTATTGTGCGGCCAAAGCAGGAATAGTTAATTTCGGTGAAAGTTTACGCCGCGAATTACTCAATAAAAACATTAATGTTTACGTTGCTTGTCCTGGCGACATGGACACTCCTCAATTCCACGAAGAAGTAAAAAATGCTCCCGCTTGGATGAAAAAAGAAACACCTCGCAAATTAATGAAAACCGAAACTGTTGCTATTAAAATTCTGAAACAAGCAAAAGGTTCTAAAAAATATTTGATCATTCCTTCAGGTGATGTAAATATGTTAGTGGTGTTAAGTAAACTACTTCCTCGTAAATTCCGTGATTCGCTTTTGGATGGAATGTTTCCGCGTCCGTAAAAATTTAAGGAATTATTCTTTGAACTACCTCAGCATTTTTAGCCGGATCAATTCCTGTCACTTCAATATATTTTACTTTCGGGAACCAGAATGATCCGCCTTCGATCTGAATAAAAATATGTGTCAAGATAATTAGTTTACCATTTAAAGTAGTTACAACATGGTATTTATTATCCGTTGCCGACTTAAGTAAATAAAGTGTTTGCTTTTTATAAGAAACAAGGTTAAAGCTAAATTCCTTTTTAACAGCATCAATTATTTTCACATCCAAACCGTAAGCATAATTTCTCTGAATATAATTTAAAGATTCAATTTCACTTTTCTTTGCATAACTGATCCAATAGATCTTAATAGGTTCCTTAACATCTAATTCATCTTTTGCATCTACATTCAACTCGTAAATAATGGTATTAATGTTCATCGTACGTTGAACATAGAACAACATGTTTTTTACTTCCGGTTTTGGAAACAATTTTCTCGCCGGAGGGTTTGCGACTTGATTCTGACCCTCTACTCCAAAAGAAACAAAAAATAACAAAGACAGGAGGAACAGAACCTTTAATTCAGAATTAATTATTTTTTTAAAAAGAGGCATATTAAGTTCCGCTAAGATAGCCTATTTTACCCTCAAATGATGCTTTTTGACTCTAAAATGTGTAAATTTGTTACTCACGATATGAAAATTTAAGGCAGTGAATAAAGTTTTAATTATAATTTTTACATGTCTTTTTTTTGTAAGTGAATCTCAAATAAAACAGGATACATCCAAAAAAGTTAACATCCTTCCTCTCCCTTTAATTTTTAGAAGTCCTGAAACATTGTGGGCACTTGGTATGTCGGGTTCAGTTTCTTTTAAAACTTCATTTAAGAATGATTCTCTCACCCGTACATCAAACATTCAGGTTCTTGGATTATTCACTGAACGGAAACAAAATATCCAGGCCGTTGATGCAACCATTTATTTCCCCAAAGAAAAATACATTTTATATTTTCAGTCATCGCATACTTTTTTTCCTGATAAATATTGGGGATTAGGTCCTGACACTAAAGATAATTTTGAAAATTACAGATTCGAACAATTCTACTTAACAGCTCATTTTAAAAAGAAAGTGATAAAAAATACTTTTGTTGGTGTATTATATGAATTGCAAAGTTTGTATAATATGAGATACAAGCCTAACGAAAGATTCGATACTACAATTACATTAGGTAAAAACGGCTCTTTCGTTTCAGGTTTGGGCGGAAGTCTCGGATATGATTCGCGCAACTCAGCCTTTTGGCCTACGAAAGGAATTTTTGTGCAAACACTGATAACTTATTTCAATACTTATTTTGGTTCACAGTTCAATGATCTGAAAACTATATTTGATCTGCGTTATTATCAAAAAACATTTTTAAATCAAGTATTAGCAATCCAATTCTATAGCTACTCAAATGCCGGACAAGCACCGATCCGCGAATTAGCAATGTTAGGTGGCTCCGGAAATTTAAGAGGCTTTTATCAGGGAAGATACAGAGACAATAGCATGATAACCGGCATTGCCGAATACCGCATACCTATTTACTGGCGATTGGCAGCATGTGTTTTTATTGGTGGCGGAAATGTATATAATGAAATTGAAGATGTAGGAAGTGTGTTTAAAAATGTGAAATATACTTACGGTGGCGGATTACGTATTGCCGTTCTGAAAAATGAAAAACTAAATCTGCGTCTTGATTACGGTTATTTAAATAAATTTAACAAAGGTTTTTATTTTACCATTGGCGAGTGCTTCTGAAAAATAACAGATCATTTATTTAATAAAAAAGCAGTTCTGAAATTCAGAACTGCTTTTTTGTACCCCCTTTCGTAACAAATATGAACGAACTCCTTGAAGATACAAGGGATCTTGCTCGAATTTGGGACTTGTATGGGCACCTGCTAACGGAGACTAAAATTTAGCCAGTGTTCGCGGTTCGTTGTTTTTCTTCTGCCGTTACTTTGTTTTTTATTACCAAGCAATTTCGCCATCTTCATTAAAAAATTTACCTGTCGAACCTTTACTGCCAATTGTAGCAAATTTAACAATTGCATTTGCACCCTGTTCAACTGTTTTTGTTCCTTGATGATTATTGAAGTCTGTAGCGGTAAAGCCGGGGCACACACAATTCACCTTAAAGTTTGTGTCTTTCAACTCAACCGATAACATTAAAGTGTATGCGTTCAAAGCGGTCTTTGATGGCCCGTAAGCAGCAGGTTTGAATTGTGCAAATATCCAATTTGGGTCGCTGTGATTTGTCAATGAAGACAATTCGGTTGTTACATTTACAATTCTGGGTTGGTCGGATTTTTTTAGCAGCTCCATAAACTCTTGTGTTACTTGAACTACGCCGAAAAAATTAGTTTCAAACACATGTCGTAAGGTTTCAATGGAAATTTTTGTGGCTGGTTGCGGAAAACCACCACTAATACCTGCGTTATTAATTAAGATGTCTAACTTTTTAGTTTTTCCTTCAATTTCTTGTCTTGCAGATTTTATTGAATTGATATCGGTTACATCCAACTGAATGCAGTCCACATTCGTTAAGCCCATTGCTTTTAATTTTTCAATCGCCTTAAGTCCTTTAGTTTTGTCTCGGCTACCGATGTAAACGAAATGCCCAAGTTGTGCTAATTGTCTGGCGGTTTCAAAACCGATGCTTTTGTTTGCTCCTGTTACTAATGCTGATTTCATATTTATATTTTTTGATTAACCGCTAAAGTCGGTGGAGTATAATAAAGTGAGATGGACTATTCACTTTAATTGCTTGACAAATCTTGAATGCTTTCTACAAACTGTGTAACACTTTTTCCAGTGTTCTTTTTGAAAAGTTTTGAAAAATAATCGGGGTCGCTGAAACCTAACTCATAAGCCAATTCCTTTACCGATGTCTCGGAATAAAAAAGTTTCCTCTGTGCCTCTAACATCAAACGGTTTGTTATAAATTCTTTTGGCGAAACTCCCGAAAACTCTTTTACAATGTTGTAAAGATTGTTTGTCGTTATTAAAAGGTTGTCGGCAATAGTGTTTATAGAATATTGCTCAGTCAAATGAGTTTCAACTGCAATTTTAAACTCAATATATTTTGAAAGTTTGTTTGGTTCTGACTTTTCTTTTGCAACTCTTTTAAAATATGCGTTGTTCAACTCTGTCAAAAGTGAATTAAGATGGGCCAAAATAATTTCAGCATCTTTTTGGTCGTTGTCCGAATGCAAAATCTTGTTGAGTATTTCAAAAAGTATTTTTACGCGTTGACTTGAATCACTGTCAAATGAAATGATTTGTGAGTTTAATGGATTAATTAAAAAAGAAAATTGTTTCGGAAGCAAAGACAAGCAATTTTGGTCAAAACTCATTTTGAAACATTCAATGTCATCTTTCTTCTGTGCAGGTGCAGAATGAATTTGATTAGGCAAAACAAAAAACAATTGCCCATTTGTAATTGTCAAATTGTTTAAGTCAACCTTATGAGTTAGTGAACCACTTTCAACAAACACAAAAAAATAATTAGCTTTTCTGTGAGGTTGGGTAAGCATTTTCATTACATCAGCAGACAAATTATTATTTGAATTAGAGTTTACTCTAATCGCAAGTTTGTCGTGCTGTTTTATTTGGTCAAGTAGCCCTTTTGTTTCTTGCATTTTGTCCGTTTGATGTTTGTAGGGTGTCGCTTTACAATGACCGCTTACTAGTGGCTAGGCGGTACTTATTAGTTTTTAAATATTTGTTTTCGGCTGTAAGTAGTTTCGAAAATATTTCCCCTTTTTAGCAAATACTAGGTATTAAAAATACTAAATCCCCTTCAGAACTCGAACAAATATCTACTTGAAAACGAACTGTTTTTTTATTTCGAAGCTACTTTATCGAACCAAAAACCCCTGATAAATAATATTTTATCAGGGGCATTCCGGTTAAGTACCCCCTTCCAGACCAAATATGAACGAACTCCTTGAAGATACAAGAGATCTTGCTCGGATTTGGGACTTGTACGGACATTTATTAAGAGAGACTTGTTAGAGGCTCATAAGCTTCTAAACTTTTTTCTTATCTCTTGTCGATATGTGGCCCCAAACGGAATTTTTTTAGCCGCAATAACAAGATCATTGGTTTCAATTTTATTTACTTGATTAATGCCAACAATATATGATTTATGCACCCGCAAAAATAAATCAGGGGGCAATTGCAATTCCATTTCTGCAAGCGTAGCGCGGGCTAAAATGGGTTTAGTTTCTCGAGTGTAAATTTTTATATAATTACCGAAGGCTTCAACGTATAATAAATCGTTAAAAAAGATTTTGTGTACTACGTGGTCTTCTTTTATAAAAATATGGTCTTCCGTATTTTTAGTATCACCATTGGTTATTAATTTATCCAGCCTTTTATTTAACTCAAGCACTTTGTTTATGGCTTTTAAAAATCTTTCGTACCTAATGGGTTTTAGCAAATAATCACAAACCGAATATTCATATCCCTCCAAAGCATGTTCCGGGTAGGCCGTTGTTATAATAATCTGATACTGCTTGGGTAATGTCTTTAAAAAATCTATGCCGCTTAATTGTGGCATGTTTATGTCTAAAAAAATTAAATCAACATCATTGGAATGTATATATGAAAAAGCGGACGAAGCATTATTAAAACAATTCAGCAGTTTTAAAGAAGGAATATAGCCAATGTAATTTTTCAATACATCCTGCGCTAATTTTTCATCCTCAACTATAATGCACTTTAGCATGCTACTTATTTAAATTAATAAATACCCTTACCAAGTAAACGCCTTTTGTTACACTTTGTTTAAATGTGTAATTGCCGTTGTAATGTAACTCTAATCGTTTAAGGGTGTTCTCGATGCCTAATTTATTTTCGCGTTTATTTTCGGTAACTGCTTTTTCTTCTGCCCAGTTCGATATTTCAAAACTCACTTTAGCATCTTCAATTACCAATTGCAAGTGCACAAAATTTTCCTTTGGATTAGATGATATGCCGTGCTTAAAAGCATTTTCTATAAAGGGCATCAATATTAATGGAGCAATTTTTATATTTCTGGCTTCGCCTTTTATTTTAAAATTAATTTCGCATCGGGTTTCTAATTTTAGTTTTTCAAGTTCCATATAACTTTGAATCAAAGCAATTTCATCGGCTAGGTTTATAAGCTGCTTGCCCGATAAATCAATATGAAACCTCATTATTTCTGACAAAGCCATAACGGCCTCACCTGCCTTATCAGATTTTGATAATATAAGCGAGTATATGCTATTAAGTGCATTAAATAAAAAATGTGGGTTAAGCTGCGCACGTAAATATTGCAGTTCGGTTAAAACACGTTTGTTCTCCTCATCTTTTAAAATAATTTTTTGCGATATCGCAAGGCGAATATGATTAAAACCTACATACATAAACGTAAAAATTAGTAGTAAAAAAATGTTGTTGGCTTGAATGTTGGTTCCTTCCATAAGCCAGTTAAACCATATGTTTATTAGCCAGCCGCAAATAATACAGGTTGGCACGCTTAACAAAAAAAATAAAATATATTTTTTTCTAACAAAAAAATAGTCGAATAATAAACTAATTAAAAAAGCAGGCAAAATGTGCGGTATAATTAAAGCAAGTACAGCTTTTAAAGCATCCACAATTGTTTTTTCAATTATTCCAACAAACAAGCCGGTTAAAACAATCCAAAATCCCCAAAAATAAATGGCATCAATTATAATTTTTTTGTTTCTGTTTATTGCCAATTCCATGCTGCAAGGTAAACTTTGCTTTTTATATGTTAAAATAATTGTGATGAACGCAATTCGTCACAACCACTGCCAAAGCTGTCACAAAAAAGGTGTGTACATCACATAATAAGTTTTTCTGCATTTGTTCTCTACACATTTGTAAAAAAATAACATGAAAAATAAAATA
>JANYCL010000217.1 GCA_025360355.1 Sphingobacteriaceae bacterium | reverse complement strand
CCTGTTAACCCGGGTAATAGCGGCGGTCCGTTATTAGATGAGCAAGGTGCTGTTATCGGTTTAGTGCGTGGTAAAATTACCAACGCAGAAGCTACAGGTTTCGCCGTTAAATCCCATGAAATTATTGATGCCATTACTGAATTTAACAAAGGCTTAAAAGATCCTGAAAGCGCATTTACTCTTAATCTTAAGAAGAATACGCTTAAAAACATTAAACGCAACGAACAAATTAAACGCATTAACCCTTACGTGTTTAACGTAATGGTTTATAAAGCCAATTGATCCTGTTCATTTAACATTTCCCTCTTGAAAAGCCTCTTATTAGAGGCTTTTTTCTTTCTCGTTTTTTGCGTAATTTTAATGAATGCCCAGCGCTCTAAAATTTTTTATCGTTTTTTGTTTTGCTTTCTTATTTCAAATCATAAGAGCGCAGGATTTAATTTACTTAAATAACGGCAGTAAAGTTGAAGCTATAGTTAAAGAAATTTCAACTTCCGAAATTAAATACAAAAATTTTACGAATCCCGACGGTCCTACTTACGTTGTAACAAAAGGTGATGTATTAATGATAGAATATAAGAATGGTGTTATTGAGATCATTAATACAAACCCTACTTCTGTTTCTCCAATTAAAACGATCACACTTACGCCAAAAAGGGAAACTATAAAAAAAGGACCGAACGATCTGTATTACTTAAATAAAAATTGCGTTTTCTTTAATGGGATCGCTCTTGCGAATTCTGATATTGCTTTTATGTACGACCGTGAGTTTGCAAAAAGCCGTTTCTCACTTACTCTTTTAGGCGCTTATAATTTTAATCTCCATACCAATTATACAAACCGCTACATACAAGCCCTCGGCATCTCCAAAAAAAATTACGATATAGGAGTAGGTATTAATTATTATACACAGACAAGAAAAAGATCGCAGTATTTTGTCGGACTTTTGTTTAAATACATGAATTATGATTATGTGCGGGAAACTGAAGTTCATGATGTGATCAACGGTTTACCTTTTACAACCATTAAAACTGAGAACGTAAATAATTTTCAGTTTGCAAGCATGTTTGTAAACGGAGTTCAGATTCGTGCTACGCCATTTTTTACGTACCGAGTATTTATTGGTTTAGGTTTTACAAACAAGAACAGTGATATTTCGAAAGCAGTTAAAGAAGATCCCTTGCAAGAGGCCCGCTCATTTACAAAAGCGTATTTAGGAATGTGTGTTGGTTACCGTTTTTATTAATGAAAATTAAATTTTACATATTTCTTTTTTTATCACTTACAGTGCTAGGTAATTCTTTTGCTCAAGATAAACTAATTTTAAGATCAGGTAAAAAAATTAATTGTAAAATTATTTCAGTTAATCCAACAACCGTTGATTATAAAGATACAACTGCTTCCTCAAACGTTTTTACATTAGATAAAACAGAAATATTAATGGCCGAATTAAAAAACGGTGAGCTTTACGTTTTTGGAAATGAATCACAAAACGGAAGAGGTAATTCTTCAACTAAAACTACCAGAGCAGAAGAACGCAAAGCCGCAGTACGCGAAAAAGAAAAAAGTTTTAAAAATGGCATTATCGGTTTTCAGCCTATTGACGCATTTATGTTCGGACGAGTTACCTTTACTTACGAACGTTTATTTATGAATAAACGTATGGGGGTCGCAGTGCCAATAAGTTTATCCTTCGATCCCAGAATACTTACCCCCGGAAGCAAAGCTGATACAATTGTAAGTAATCAGAGACAAAAAGTTCGTCATAACACCGGTATCATTACGGGTTTAGATCTGAATTATTATTACGAAACCAAGGGTTATTCAAAATTCTTTTTTGGTCCACGCTTTAGATACGGCACCGATGTTTATTTGTACAATGTTACCGGTTATTCTGTACAATTTCAAAACGGATTTTTATTATGCAGTGCGAATGGTAAATGGGCAAGTACTTTTTCTATTGGTTTTGGTTTTGCAAGAGTTATTGCTTCGCCATTGGGCGGCTCCTTTAATCAACGACAATCTTATCCTTGGGGTTCCTTTACTTTTAGGTTGGGCATAAGAAAATAGCGCTGTTCGTAACCAGTGTTTCCTTGTGATCCTCCGCTGTGAATTATTAATACTTTAGAATTTTCAGGTATCTTGTTTTTAGAAATTAGATCGCACACTGCGTAAAATAATTTAGAAGTATAAACGTAATCAAGTGGAATATTATTTTCAGCCTCAAATTTATTTTTGAATTCCAATAGTTCATTAGTATGTTTTGCATAACCACCGAAATGATAGCCGTTCACAATTTGTGAGTTTTGAGTTGGTGAATTGGCGAGATCACCAACAATAGAAGATTCAAATTTTAAAACATTAATTCCAATAAGTCTTTGATTCGGCTTGATTGACTTCGCAATACCATTGAGCGTCGTCCCTGTTCCACAAGCACAAAAAACATGATTGAAATTATTTTCCATCGGTAAAATTTCTCCGCATCCTTTTTCTCCCAAAGAATTATTTCCACCTTCCGGGATCAAATAAAAATTTCCAAATTGCTTTTTTAATTGTTCTAAAAAATCAGTGTTTTCTTTTTGTTTGTATTCTTCCCGCGAAACAAAATGCAATTGCATGCCGTGTTTTTTTGCTTCAGATAATGTAAAATTCGTTTCTGATTCCCTTTCACCTCTGATAATGCCAATGCTTTTAAATCCAAATTGATTGCAGGCAGCCG
>JANYCL010000215.1 GCA_025360355.1 Sphingobacteriaceae bacterium | reverse complement strand
AATATATTCGCCGCTTTGCTGTAACAACATAACAAAAGCATTACGGATAATATTATCGTCTTCAACAATAATTATTCTTTTAGCAACTTGTTTCATGATAAATTTTTTTAGTTCTTATTTATTTTTAGAATGATCTCTGTTCCTTCTTCTTTTTCTGAATTAATTTGTAACACAGCACCTGCCCGCGAAGCACGCTGTTGCATGTTAGATAAACCAAAACTATTTTTATCGGTCTTCATTTCAAAACCTGTACCATTATCTTTTAATTTAACTGCTATCGCTACACCGTTCGGTTCAATGCTTAATTTTACTTTATCAGCTTTAGAATGTTTAATGGTATTGGATAAAGCTTCTTTAAAGATCATCGCAATATTTCTGCCTGAACTCGGATGTTGTTTTATGTTTCTGAACTCTTCCTGTAAACCTGTCACTTCAAACTCACAGCCTGTGCCATAAAATAATTCATCACCAAAATCTTTTATGCGGATGATGATCTCGTACAAATTATCATTGCCCGGGTTTATCGACCAGATAAAATCTTTTGTTCCGTGATATAAACGTGTTGTGTTTTGAGATATGACATCTAAAATACCTATGGCTTCTTTATTTTCCTTAGGAACATGTATGCGCGCCATCTCCACCAATTTAGAGATCCGTGTTAAACCATTCCCAAATTCATCATGTAGATCTAATGCTGCAGCTTTACGTACTTTTTCATTTTCTTCCTTGCGAATGTCTTCTAATTCTTTTATGTGGGCTATTTTATTTCTTAAACGTATTCGGTAAACAGCCCAAGTTGCTAAAATTACGCCGACAATAATCAAAACAAAGAACCAACCGGTATTCCAAAATGGTGGCGAAATAATAAATGCAAACGAAAAAGTTTTCGATTCAATGCCTTCGCTGGTGATCGCTTTTACTTCTAAATTATAATTACCGGGAGCAAGATTAGCAAACGCAAGCGAGAATATTTGTGATGGATTTACTTTGGTCCAAACCGCTGAAGATTGCTGCAAACGGTAAAACAAATTAATATTATCAGCTCCCGAAAAATCCGGAACGGAAAAAACAAAATAAATTTTATTCTGATCGTGACTTAAATTTAAAGGTGAACTTCCGGCCGTTGAAATACTGTCTTTATATCCATCTATCTTAACTGATTTTAAAAATATATCGGGTGTGTTTTTATTTATAATTTGTTTATCGGGATAAATGCTTACCAAACCACCGATACCGCCAAATAATAATTCGCCATCGTAAGCTTTGTGAAATCCTGCTGAGTTAAATTCATTTATGCAAACGCCATCTGATGCACTGTAGCTTTTAAACTCCTGAGTCTCCGGATTAAAAACCGAAATACCAAAGTTGGTGGTCATCCAAAATAAACCTTTATCATCGCGGAGTAAACCATAAATAAAAGTGTTTGACAAACCCTTTACGAAATAATAATTCTTAAAACTGCTTTTCCCCTCCGGATCTTTTAAAATACTTAAACCTTTTGTTGTTGCAACAATAATATCTCCTTTTGCAGTTTCGTTAACATCCATCACGCGGTTAAATACCAAGCTGCTGGTATCAGATACATTGTTGGTATATAATTTATTCAGGTTAGTAATAATGTTAATGCAAAATAAACCTTTAGAAGTACCGAGCCACCAATTATTTTTAGTATCAATATAAAAACAACTTGGCGATTCTATTTTTTGTTTCTCTCCGTTAATTTCAACTTCAGCAATGGTGTTTGCTTTTTTTGTGACTGTATTGTAGATCACCAAACCCTGCCATGTGCATAAGATCAATTCATCTTTCGTGTATTTTACGATGCGTACAACATGATTACGTTTGTTTTGTGATAATGGTTCGAGAATAGTTTGAAGTGTATTTGATTTTTTATCGATCTTATAAAGCGCATTTCCAAATGCGGTCCAGATATTATTATCCTCATCGCAATACAAAGCTTCCACAAAACGGTTTGTTTTTAGTAATTGTGCATTCGGACCAATGATATTGTAGGTTTTGTTTTTACGGTCCAATCTAACAAGGCCATAATTTAATCCTGCCCATAAAACACCGTCTTTATCTTTTACTGTTGCGAAAAAGTTCAGATCGTTATTGCTTAGCATTGCAGAAGCCATTCCGAATGAATTTTTCGAATAACTGTAATTAAAAGCACCGGCATCTCTGGTCCCGATCCAAACAATATCATCTTTCGAATTGGGATTCTGATATAAGGCCGTGATATCATTACTTTGTAAACCAAAACGGTTATTGTGATTCTTGTAAAAACTTTTATCAATGTAAAGAGAATCTTTAGCGTTGCTTAAACGGTATAAGCCTGAATTTGTTCCGAGCCAAATATTATTTTGATTGTCAATTAAAGAATGTGCA
>JANYCL010000145.1 GCA_025360355.1 Sphingobacteriaceae bacterium | reverse complement strand
AATATCACCAAAAAAATAGTGAAACAATAATTAATTTATGAAAAAGAGAATACTTTTTATAATTCCGTTTATCGCAATTTTATTTTGTTCTGATTTTTTGTCAGCTCAAAAATATTGGATCCTATTTAAAAACAAAACAGGAACTCCGTATTCAGTTTCAACACCAAGTGCATTCTTATCTGCAAAATCAATTGCAAGGCGGACCAATCAGGGCATTGCAATTAATGCTTCCGATCTTCCTGTAACCCCATCTTACGTAGCGCAGATAGCGGCAGTACCAAGTGTAACGGTTTTATATCGTTCGAAATGGTTAAACGGTGTAGTAATTAATGTTACCAATACTGTTGCGTTAACAACTATAAATACATTTACGTTTGTTCAAACTACAAATCGTGTAAATAAATATAAATTAAATTTTGGCGAAATAAATAATACTAAAATAGATCCAAACAGTAACGGAAGCAGAACACAATCCGTTACTCCTTATAATTATGGCGGGGGCGCGAACCAGGCTACAATGATCGGTGTGGATTGTTTGCACAACTTAGGTTATCGCGGACAAGGCATGACGATTGCAATTCTCGACGCAGGATTTTATAATGCGAACATTGAATCAACTTTAGATAGTTTATTTATACAGAAAAGAGTTTTAGGTTGTCGTGACTTTGTGATGGGAGATACATTAGTGTTTGAAGATGATCAGCATGGAGCTTATTGTTTATCAACGATGGCCGCATTAAGTGCCGGAACTTTGATTGGTACTGCACCAAAAGCAAGTTATTGGTTATTGCGGACTGAAGATGCAAATACAGAAACGATAAGCGAAGAATACAATTGGTGCCGCGGAATTGAATTTGCTGATAGCGTTGGTGCTGATGTTACTTCAACATCTTTAGGTTATAATCAATTTGACGGGGGATTAAACGATCATACTTACGCGACTTTAACCGGAAGAATTGCACCAATGAGTATCGCCGCGAACATGGCTGCACGTAAAGGAATTATAGTTTTAAATGCTGCCGGTAATGAAGGGCAAAACACATGGCACTATATTGCTGTTCCCGCTGATGCAGATAGTATCATTACAGTTGGTTCTGTTGGATCAACGGGTACTAAATCTTTGTTCAGTTCATTTGGTCCAACCGCTGACGGAAGAGTTAAACCGGATCTGGTTGCGCAGGGTGGCCCGGCTTATGTTTGTAACGGTGGCTGTATCTCAGGTAATGGAACTTCTTTTGCAACTCCAATATTAGCCGGTGCAGTAACTTGTTTATTGCAATCAAAACCCGGAGTGAAAAATATGCAGATCATTCAGGGCTTAAAGCAATACGCTAATAATAGTTTGAGTCCGAATAATTCAATAGGGTGGGGGATTCCAAATATGTGTACTGTTTATTATTCAACAATTGGCATAAAGGAATATGAAAAGAATTCAGAATTTTCTGTTTATCCAAATCCGAATACCGGAATTTTAAATATTGAATCAGAAATGCTAAATAGTAAAGGTTCAAAAATAAGAATTACAAATACATTAGGACAAACTATTCTGGAAGAAAGTTCAACCATTCAACATCTAACATTAAACATTCAACATTTTCCACCGGGAATTTATTTTGTGAGTATTTCTTCTGCGGATCATAACATCACCAAAAAAATTGTGAAGCAATAGGTTTATGAATGCTTTAAAAGGTTCTCCGTATCTAAGTAAAATTATTATTGTCGCAGCGCTTGGCTATTTTGTAGATATCTACGATCTGGTTTTATTCGGAATGGAACGCGTTTCCAGTTTAACAGAAATTTTATCGAAATCAATTCATGATCCTGCAGAATTAAAAATTCAGGTAAAAGAAATTGGGATCTCATTATTGAACTGGCAAATGTTCGGGATGTTGATCGGCGGAATATTTTGGGGAATATTAGGAGATAAAAAAGGCAGACTCTCAGTTTTATTCGGCTCCATATTTTTATATTCATTAGCAAACATTGCAAACGCTATGGTGCAGGATACGAGTACTTATGCGTTGCTGCGTTTTATCTCCGGTTTTGGTTTAGCAGGAGAATTAGG
>JANYCL010000141.1 GCA_025360355.1 Sphingobacteriaceae bacterium | reverse complement strand
GAAACAATTTCAAAAATGGAAATAATGACAAATCCTCCTGTGAAATATGATGCTGAAGGTTTGGGAGGAATGATAAATATTGTCACTAAAAAAGTAAAGATCACAGGCTTTAGCGGAAGTATAGCAGGAGGAATAAGTAAAGGTTACACTTATCGCGGTGGTTTGGATGGCAGTATTAATTATAAAGGAAAAAAATTCACACTCTATAGTAATTTAAGTTTTGGCGACCGCCCCACCTATCAGGATTATAATTTTGATAAAATTGTAACACTAAATGGGAATACAACTTATTTGCATGAACCCGGAGCTATGGTTGATTTGCAAAATTATTTAAACGGAAAGATAGGCGCTGATTTTTACTCCGGTAAAAAAACAACTTTTGGTTTTATTGCCAGTGCAGGTTTTAATAATAACCCGCATACGGATAGAGGCGTAAATATAGTGAGCGGATATAATGATGTCGGTTTCAGTTATTATAAATTCGATATGAATGAGAACAATAAATGGATCTATCCGAATTATAATATTTATGTTGAACAAAAAATAGACACTTTAGGAAGCACACTGAATATTTCAGCAGATTTTATTGATTACAGTCAGAAAAGGAATATCCTCAGTGAAAATACATTCCGGAATGATCAGGATATTGAAATTTCACCAAGAAACGTTTATAAAGCGGCGCACGATAGCAAAGTAAAAGTATTCTCACCAAAGATCGATCTTAAGAAAAATTTTAAAAATGCATTTACAATTGAAGCGGGGTTAAAGTCCACCTTTACTGAAAGTACCAATAATTATAAGTTTTCGAGAATGGATACTATGGGTAATTTTATTTTGGATACAAATGTGAGTAATGTTTATTTATATGATGAAGTGATCTTAGCCGGCTATTTGAATTTTAAAAAAGAATTCAAACATTCTTCTTTTCAATTAGGTGCAAGAGGGGAGAATACAGCTGTTGATGCGATCAATAAAACTTCAAATTTCAGATTGGTGAGGAATTATTTCAGATTATTTCCAAATGTTTCTTACAGTTATAATAAAAACAAGAACCACACTTTTCAGGTATCTTTATCCAGTCGTATACAACGGCCAAATTACCCTGACCTCAATCCGTACAGATCTTATCAGGATTATTATTCTTCTACGGTCGGTAATCCTAATTTACTACCACAAGGTTTATATATAGGAAATTTTAATTATTCATTTAAGAACACTATTTACAATACACTTTCATACGCTCACTTTGTAACGCCCGTAATATTTTATGATCTGCAAAATGATACCACCAAAGAGACTATTTCGCAGGCTACAAATTTTACCGGGAATAATTATTACATAGGTTATCAGCTGTACATTCAAAAGCAAATAAAACAATGGTGGAATTTATCATTTAACGGATCAGCTTATTACACTCACTTTGAAGGAACAATAAAAGGTAATCACTTCGAACGCGCAACCACAACTTTTAATTTATGGATGAACAGCGATTTTGTTTTACCAAAGAAATTTAAAATACAACTAATGGGTTCCTATAATGCCCCATCCATATTCGGAATAAATTTTAATGGGGAACACTGGCGTGTTGATATTGGGATACGAAAAAGTTTATTAAAAGATAAAGTAAACATAGTTCTGAATTTCGCAGATATTTTTTATACCGATGTTACCCGTTCAAGAAGTAAATTCAATACGCAGAATACTTACTTTGTGCAAAGAAGTGATACCAGACGGATACAATTGAATGTTAGCTACAAGTTTGGTAAAATAAAAGTACAAAAACGCGAAGTGAATATCGAAGGAAGCGACCGCCTTAACAAAGCAAAATAATTTAAGATCTTGCAAACTGACTGATGCAAGTCCGCCACACAAACACGGGGATGAACCTGTTGCCGTTTTAAAAACGACAACAGGTCTCCCGCGCGGGGTTAAAAGCATCTACTTTCTTTTAACATTCCGTATTAAACTTACTGTAAAGAATAATGCAAAAGTCTGCAAACTTATATCTGGCGTAAATGTTTGTTTTATTGGTGGTGTTTGCCTTGAAAATGGTAATTCACCAGGGGAAATAAACAAGAAAAATTGAGAATTATTTTGAGAGAAATTTATTCACTTCCTCCAATTTACCTTTTGCATAAGCATCATCAGGTTTTATTTTCAGAACTTCCTCGTAAGCAGATTTTGCTTCGGCCCAGCGTTTCATTTTAAAAAAACCATCAGCTTTGGTTACTGCATCTTTGTATTTATTTGGTGAGAGAACTTGCGGAGTGCGGTATTTATTATCGCCGTTACCAATTACAGGTTCATCGTCTTTGTGTTTTGTTTCGTATTCGTGTTTTTTAACCTTTCCTTTATCACCCGGCATTTTATTCTTAGCATCTTCCGCATCCTTTTCAGCTTTCCTTTTCTTTGCTGCATCTTCTTTTTCTGCCAAAGCTTTTGACTTTGCTTCTTTATCGGCAGCTTCTTTTTCAGTGAGTGCTTTTGTTTTCACTTCTTTATCTGCCGCAGCTTTTTCTTCTGCTGCTTTTTGTTTTAATGATTTTTCAGCGTCGGCTTTTTCTTTCGCAGCTTGATTGGCAGCTGTTTTTTCTTCTGCAGCTTTATCTTTTGCAGCTTTGTCGGTAGCAGCTTTTTCGTCGGCTGCTTTTTTAGCTTCTTCTGCAGCTTTTTCTTTTATAGCTTTGTCGGCTGCAGTTTTTTCTTCTGCGGCTTTTTTAGCTTCTTCGGCAGCTTTTTCTTTATCTGCGATCGCTTTTGCTTCCTCAGCTTTCTTAGCTTCTTCCGCAACTTTTTTGGCTTCTTCTGCTTTTTTCTTTCCTTCTTCTATTTTTTCACAATCAGGCACTTTTGCTAATTGGATAACAGGATACTCTTCTCCGGGAATAGTAGCAATAGCTTCTTTATATAATCTTCTGGCGAGTGGACAATCAGGAATAGCAAGAGCATCATCACCTTGTTTATTCAGACCGCAAAATTTATTTATTAAGATCATTTCAGCTTCCTTTATTTTAGTAACAATTCCGGTACCATACTCAGTGTAAGTTGCATCATCATCAAAATTCTTTAGTTTGGGAGAATAAACAACTTTTACTAATGGTTCTTGTAAACCATTGTAATCAATGCCGGGAAAAGGCTTCGCCATAATAAATCCACCAATAATTTCGAAGGTTGGATGAAAGCTATTGTCGTTCTGAATATCCGTA
>JANYCL010000254.1 GCA_025360355.1 Sphingobacteriaceae bacterium | reverse complement strand
TAGAACAGGAATGTTTGTATCCGCTAAAAGTTCAATTATTTTATCACTCGCGTTTTGATCGGCTTGTGTTAAGGGTGTGTCGTCTTCTTTGTACTCAACTTCAAAAGCAGTATCGTAAATTTTTAAAATTTCTTTTCCTGCTTCAACGGAAGCAAGAATGGATTTGAATAATAAATTATTTAGTGAATCTTCCAAAATTTAAACTTCTGACTTCTTCTTTCCCGCTCTCCACATCATATACAATCCTATTAGCACAAACGGAATGCTCAGTAATTGTCCCATATTAAAGATCATATTGTTTTCAAAAGCTTCCTGATTTTCTTTTACAAATTCATCTAAAAATCTTTCTGTAAAAAATAAAACACACATTAAACCAAACATAAAACCCGGACCGAAAAGATTGCGTTTGTTTTTCCATAACCAATACATCAACACAAATAAAAACAAACAGAAAATGGCTTCGTATAATTGTGCAGGATGTCGTGGCACATTATCAACGCTTTCAAAAATAAAAGCCCAGGGCACATTTGTTTTTATTCCGATAATTTCGGAGTTCATTAAATTTCCAAAACGAATTAACATTGATGCCAACGGAACAACGACAACAATTTTATCAAACAACCACAACCAACTCTCTTTTGTTTTGCGGCAATACAACCACATCGCAGTTAAAATACCAATTGCTCCGCCATGACTTGCCAAACCACCTTCGTAAACTTTTAAAATATCAATTGGATGTGAGAGATAATATCCCGGATCGTAAAATAAACAATGTCCTAAACGAGCGCCTAAAATTGTTCCGACAATAATGTAAAGCGTTAATACATCCAATTCTTTTTCTGTGCGGCCTTCGGTTTTGTAAATTCGGTTCATGAAGAAATGACTGGCAATAAAAGCTAATGCCCACATTAATCCGTACCAACGAACAGGCCAATCAATGCCGGGAATTGTGAAAATTTCGGGACTCGGATTCCAATGAATGAACAAAAAGTGCATGGGCTTAAAGGTAAAAAAAGCCCTTGTAAGAAACTAATTCTTCTCCTTAGTTTTTGGCAGATCTATTTTTACTGTAACATTTACTGCTTCCAGTTTTTCGGGAGTGCCTTCACTAAAAGCATCTTTCCACTCTAAAATATTATCTTTTTTACTATCACTTAGGTATACAAAACCAACTAAATGTTCTTCCTTTTTTTGGAAGGCCATAACTTTGTCTTTATCCTTTTGATTTTTATACTCTCCACCCGGAGATTTTAACAATACTTTACCGGGATCAAACATTCCTACTTTATCACCCATGTATTGCACTCTGTATCTTATCATTATTTCTTTTCCGTCGCGGTCCCAGGTATCCAGTTCTAATTTAAAACCGCCAATTATAATATCTTTTTCCGGCGGCAATGGCATGTTTTGCGCAGTAATAATTTCAACTGTGTTACAAATGTAAAACCCATTTAATTTTAAAGTAGTTTCTGTTGTTTTAACATTATCGCCTTTTACATCAATGGTTTTAGATTCTTGCTGACGCGGTGAAATGACCATCCATTTATCTTTTGAGGGAATATCTCCAATTGGAGTTGTATAACTACATTCTTCAGGTTTAATAAGCAGAGCTTTATCCGTATAATTTGCCACTTTTACTTTTCCCTTAATAAAATCACTTTCCGAAACAACGTTACTCAATGTAATTTTTGCATTCGGAGTTTCAACACTATTATCTTCAAAAAATACTTTATCGTATTTTATTTTCTCTTGGCCATAAGTAGAAATAAATAAGGTTGAGGCTGTGGCAAGCGTATATAAATAATTTTTCATGCAGTCTGTTTTCAAAATTAATTTTTGTCTTTTTCTTTTGTTTTGGCTTGATCCATTTTTACGAGAAAAGAAACAGGGTTTAGTTTTTCAGGAACACCTTCGCTGAATGCTTTATTCCAAACTATTGAAGTTTTTTTCTTGCTATCATTTAAAAACACAAGATCGACAGTGATATTTTCTTTTTTATGGAATGAAAGGGTTTCATTATCATTCTTCTGATTCTTATATTCTTCACCTGTTGCAGCTTTAACGGTTACAAGTGAAGGATCTAATAAACCAACCTTATCGCCGGTATAAATGACCGTATATCTTATTCTTGTTTCCGGTCCGTCTTTGATCCAATCAACTAATTCCAATTTAAAATTACCGAGATATAATTCTTTTTCGGGTGGCAAAGCTGCGTTAGATGCCACTACAATTTCTGACGAATTACAAATATAAAAGCCGCCAATTTTAAAAAGGGTTTCTTTAGTTTTAATATTTTCACCTTTAACATCAATGGTTTTGGATCCGTTTTGTTTTGGTGCTACAACCAGCCACTTCTTTTTAGAAAAAGCTTCTCCTGTAGGAATGGTATAACTACATTCTTCAGGTTTAACTAAAAGAATTTTACCGGTATGATTTTCAACTTTAAGATTTCCTGTAATTAAATTATCTTCAGCAATAACATCCAGAAGGGAAACTTTGGCGTTAGGAGTTTCAACTGTGTTGTCTTCAAAATACACTGTTTTGTATTTTATCTTTTTTTGAGAAAAAGACATCAAACTGCTTAATAGGCAAAGGACCGGGATTAATTGTTTCAGTTTCATGGCTTAGTATTTTGTCAAAAATAAGGTATAAATTGTAGATATTATATGGGTGTTATGAAGTATTTTTGCACCAGAAAATGACAAATGTTGCCATATTTGCCTCAGGTGAGGGGACTAATGCAGAAAACATTATTAAATACTTTAATAACGACCCGCGTATTAAAATAAAACTGGTTATTACCAACCGTGATGATGCCGGTGTGGTGGCACGCGCCGAGAAATACAAAAAAAATGTGCAGATAATTAGTAAAGAGGCTTTAAATAATTATACTGATAAAATAATTGAGTTTTTAAGAGCTGAAAAAATTGACCTGATCATATTAGCCGGTTTTTTATTAAAAATACCCGAAGCGTTTGTAAAAGCTTTTCCCAATAAGATCATTAATATTCATCCTGCTTTATTACCAAAGTACGGTGGAAAAGGAATGTATGGAATGAATGTTCACACAGCGGTGATCGGAAATAAAGAAACCGAAAGCGGTATCTCCATTCATTTTGTGAATGAAGAATATGATAAAGGCAAAATTATTTTACAAGTGAAATGTGTTGTTGATTTAAATGATACACCAGAGACACTGGCTGAAAAGATCCGTGAATTAGAGCATAACTATTTTCCAAAAGCTATCGAAAAATTACTTTAAAACCCTAAATTTAGCTCTATGCAAAAATTCTTTTTCCTATTTCTTTTTATCAACGGAATAACATTTTCCCAAACACATGGAACGTGTAAGATCACAAAAACTTCACCAGACACAAAAACGAAGATCACTTTTCGGTTTGTGAGTCCTAGCGGAAAACCTGCAACCAGTCATTTAGCGTTTAAGATGAATGGGGATACCATTATTCAACCAAAAATTGATAAGAAAACAGGACTTTTCATTATGACAGTAGCTCCTGGTTCTTATAGCTTTAATTTTTATGTGAAATTCTGGTACGATGTGGATTCAGCCCCGATCGTTTTAAAGCCTAAAACAAATACCATGGTAGTTGTAAAATTTGAGGCGAAGGAAATTGGAGGCGAAGCTATAAAGTAATAGGGGTTTATTCGCAAATTTCCCGTATCTTTAAAGGGTAAAATATGTCGAAAAAGAAAAAACAACCTAAAAGATATTTATTCGAAGAAATTCTTGCATTTCTGCAACACAATTCCGGAAAAACTTTTAACTACAAACAAATTGGCTCTGCAATGGAGCTTAACACGGAAGCCGAGCGCCTCGAATTAATGGAATCACTTCATGCTTTAACGAGCAAGGGATTAATTAAAGAACCCGAGCAAGGGAAATTTGAATTCAAAGAAACAAAAACATACTTAACCGGTATAATTGATTTCACACAACAAGGCACTGCATTTGTTACCGTGGTTGATCAAGAGGATGATATTTTTATTCCATTCAAAAGAACAGGTTCTGCATTTCAAGGCGATCTTGTAAAAATTAATTTGTTGGGAAGAAGTTCCGGCCGACGAAAGGAAGGCGAAGTGGTTGAAGTAATTAAACGCACCAGAACTGATTTTGTAGGGACTGTAAAAATTTTACCAAAGTTTGCATTCGTAGTTCCTGATAGTAATAAAATTCATGTCGACTTTTTTATTCCTAAAGATAAAATTGATGATG
>JANYCL010000052.1 GCA_025360355.1 Sphingobacteriaceae bacterium | reverse complement strand
CTGAAACCTGCTATGATGTATGCGTTCATTAGAATTGAGATATTAGTATTGAGTAATGAGAGTTAGATTTATGTTTATTTTGTGCTTAGTTGAAGTTTATAGTTCATTTTTTGAAGTTCATCAATTTCTTAATACTTTACCACCATTTATTATGCTATGCAATCTTTCAAGAGTTTTTCTTTCCGCACATAATTGAAGAAAAATTTCTCTTTCAAGATCCAGTAGATATTGCTCTGAAACAAGTGTAGGTTGCGATAAATTTCCTCCTGCCAAAACAAAACCAAGTTTTTCAGAAATTATCCTGTCGTGATCACTGATATAATTTCCGCTTTGCATTGCATTTGCTCCGGCATAAACCAAACCCATTGCGGTATTTCCTAAAACACGGATATCTTTCCGCAACGCTGGTTTAGTGTAACCTTCTTCAGCCATTAATAAACATTCAGCTTTAGCTTCAGTTAAAAGTCTGTTTCTTGATACAACTACTTTATCAATTCCTTTTCTTAAAATACCAAGATCAAAAGCTTCATAAGCAGAAGTTGATACTTTTGCTTGTCCGATAGTTAAAAATTTATCGCGGAAAGAATTTAATTCAATATCCCCAGACTTTAATTCATCACTTAATCTTAAAGCAAATTCTTTTGTTCCTCCACCGCCGGGAATTAAACCTACACCAAATTCAACTAAACCAATATAAGTTTCTGCGTGTGCTACAACTTTATCAGCGTGCAGACAAATTTCACATCCTCCGCCTAATGTCAAACCATGAGGAGCTGCAACAATTGGAATTGACGAATAACGGATCCGCATGGTTGTATTCTGAAATGTTTTTACAGCCATGTTCAATTCATCCCAATCCTGATCAGCCGCCATCATATAAAGTAAACCTACATTCGCTCCGGCCGAAAAATTCGCGCCTTCATTACTTATCACTAATCCTTTATAATCTTTTTCCGCTATCTCAATTGCTTTTACTATTCCGGATAATATTTCTCCGCCTATCGTATTCATTTTGGTATGGAATTCTGCATTTAAAATTCCATCACCAAGATCTGTTACCGTTAATCCACTATTCTTCCAAATTGTTTTTGAAGAACGTATATTCTCAAGTGAAATAAATTGTTCTGAGCCGGGAATTACTTTGTAAGACTTAGAATTGATATCGTAAAATTTACGGACACCATTTTCAGTTTTATAAAACGATTCGTTTGTCTTCAACATTTCATAAATCCATGTTGCAGGTTTATTGTCTGACTGCTCCATTAATGCAACAGATTCTTTTACTCCGATCGCATCCCAGTATTCAAACGGACCAAGATCCCAACCAAATCCTGCTTTCAACGCATCATCGATGCGGTACAACTCATCTGAAATTTCAGGAATGCGGTTAGAAACATATTGGAACAATCCAGCAAAAGTTGCGCGGTAAAATTCACCGGCTTTATCTTTTCCTGTCACTAATATTTTTAAACGATCCTTTAATTTATCAATGGGTTTGGTTAATTCAAGCGTGGCGAATTTTACTTTTTGAGAAGGTTTATACTCCATCGTTTTCAGATCTAACGCAAGTATTTCCGATTTCCCTTCTTTATTCTTTACCTTTTTATAAAAACCTTGTTTTGTTTTATCACCGAACCATTTATTGTCAACCATTTTTTGAATGTACGCTGGAATAACAAATAATTTATTTGCTTCATCGTTCAGACAATTTTGTTGCAATCCTTTCGCTACTAAAACTAAAGTATCTAATCCTACGACATCACAGGTACGGAACGTTGCAGATTTCGGCCTTCCCAGAACCGGACCGGTTAATTTATCCACTTCCTCAACAGTGAGTCCCATTTTTTCAACAATATGCAATAACGACATGATGCTATAAACACCAACACGATTTGCAATAAACGCGGGAGTATCTTTACACAAAACTGTTGTCTTGCCTAAAAACTGTTCGCCATAATGCATTAAAAAATCTATAACCTCGGAACTTGTTTGTTTGGTTGGAATAATTTCCAGCAATTTTAAATACCGTGGTGGATTAAAAAAATGGGTGCCGCAGAAATTCGCTTTAAAATCATCACTTCGTCCTTCTGTCATTAAATGTATTGGAATACCTGAAGTATTCGACGTGATCAATGTTCCTGGTTTTCTGTATTTTTCTACGCTCTCAAAAACTTTCTTTTTTATATCGAAATTCTCTATTACCACCTCAATTATCCAATCGCAGGAATTTATTTTCGGCATATCATCCTCAAAGTTTCCTGTAGTGATCCGTGTAGCAAATTCTTTTTTATAAATTGGAGATGGATTTGACTTTAATGCAAATTGAAGCGCGTCATTTGATATACGGTTTCTTACAGGTTTCTTTTCCAGTGTAAGTCCTTTTGCTTTTTCCGCATCATTAAGTTCTTTTGGTAAAATATCAAGAAGTAGCACTTCACAACCAATATTTGCAAAATGACAGGCTATGCGCGAACCCATTACTCCTGATCCTAGCACTGCTACTTTTTGAACTGCTCTTTTCATAGATTCTATTCTTCAATCAATTTACTTTACTCTTATTCTAATCAGATCATGTGCTGGTATATTTTATCGTATGTTGCTTTATTTTCTCCTAAAATAACTTTTCGTTTTAAGGAAAGTTTTGGTGTCATTTCGCCATGATCAATTGTCCATTCCCTTGGTAATAATTCTGTTCTTTTTATTTGTTCGTAATGGGCAAGTTCCTTATTCACTTGGTCAATTTCCTGGTGTATCCGTTTAATTATTTCAGGATGTTTTATCATTTCTGCGTTAGAAGTATAAGCGATATCCCTTTTTTCACACCATTGTTTTAAAAAAGCAAAAGCCGGAACAATAAAAGCACTTGGAAATTTTTCATTCTCACCAATAAGCATTGCTTGTTCAATGAATCTGCTTTCTTTTAATTTATTCTCTATGCTTTGGGGTGTAATATATTTTCCGCCTGAAGTTTTAAACATTTCTTTTTTGCGATCAGTAATTTTTAAGAATTTCCCATCTTCTAATATACCAATATCTCCTGTATGAAACCATCCTTCCGCGTCAATTACTTCTTTGGTAAGTTCAGGCTGTTTAAAATAACCGAGCATCACGTTTGGTCCTTTTACATATATTTCACCATCCTCAGCCATTTTTATCTTTACATTATTTAACACAAGTCCGACAGTCCCAATTTTTATTTTATCATCATCAAAATTATTTACTGCAATTACCGGAGCTGTTTCGGTTAAACCATATCCTTCCAACACTTTTATTCGCGCAGCGTGAAATACCCTTGCCAATCTTGGTTGCAATGCGGAACCTCCCGAAACAACAGCGACAATATTTCCACCTAGAGCTTCACGCCATTTGCTGAAAATTATTTTGTTCGCTAATCTTAATTGGAATTCATACCAAAAACCATTAGCTCTGTGCTGTTCGTAACGCAAACCAAGATTTAAGGCCCAGAAAAAGAGGATCTTTTTAATACCTGTTAATTGAGCACCTGCGCTTACAATTTTTTCGTAAACTTTTTCAAGCAAACGCGGAACTGTTACAAATATTTGCGGCTTTACTTCTTTCAAATTAGCCCCAATAGTATCCATACTTTCCGCATAATAAACCGATAAGCCATGACTCATATATAAATACGACAACATTCTTTCGTAAACGTGATTCAAAGGCAAAAAACTTAAAGCTCTCCACGTTCTCTCAAATGGACAAAGATCTTTTGTAGCAATTACATTACTGATGAAATTGCGGTGAGAAAGCATTACACCTTTTGGATTACCCGTTGTGCCAGAAGTATAAATAAGAGTTGCGAGATCATCCGGTTTAATACTGGCTTTTATTTCTTCTAATTGTTTTTGATGAGGATTATTTTTTCCAATTTCAACAAGATCTTTTAGAGACCGCACGCCGGCGATCTTATCAAAACAAAAAATTTCTTTAATAGTTGAATCATGCGAACAGGCCTTTACTTTTTTATATTGCTCTTCATTCGCAACAAAAAAATATTTTATATCTGCCTCTTTAATAACATGAATAAGATCATGATCACTTATTGTAGGATAAAGCGGTGTGTTTATAGAACCGGTTTGAAGACATGCAAAATCCACGAAATTCCATTCGGGACGGTTATTGGAAATGAGTCCGATGTTATCGCCTTTTTGAATGCCTAATTGCATAAAAGCATAACTGAGGTAATTTACAGTATCAATAAAAACTGTGGTGCTGTATTTATGCCATGCTCCGCCTTCTTTGGAAGCTAGTGCATCCTCCTTCAGCGGCATGTTTGTTAAGTTATGCAACAGGTCAAATAAGCGGTAATTTTCCATGACCATGTATTTTATATTATTATACGCTTCCTTTAAGAAATAGTTTGCTTTTAAACCCGATTTCTGTAAAATATGATGCTTGTATAAATTTGCTCTATCTTTGTATAACGCATAAAGGCTATGAAGGTTAAAATAACATTACAAGAATTATTAAAGATCGACTTCCCGGTGATCATGGCCCCAATGTTTTTGGTGAGTAACAAGGAAATGATGATGGCCGGGATGAAAGCCGGGATCATGTCGGTATTTCCTTCCCTTAATTTCAGGAATGAAGGTGAATTAGCAACTCTTCTTACCGAACTTAATGCCGCACATTTGGTCAATCCCAAAGGGAATTATGGAGTTAACCTTATTGTTCAAAAAACAAATCCTTATTATAAAAAACACTTACAAATTTGCGTCGAACATAAAGTACCTTTTTATATTACTTCTTTGGGCAACCCTAAAGAGGTTATTGAAGAAGCACATAAATACGGTGCTAAAGTTTTTTGCGATGTAACTAATATCGCTCATGCCAAAAAATGTTATGAAGCTAATTGCGATGGATTTATTGCTGTTGGTCAGGGTGCGGGCGGACATGCAGGACCAAATCCATTGCAGGTGTTGATCCCGGCCTTAAAAGAACATTTTCCCGATAAACCAGTAATTGCTGCAGGTGGAATTGTAACCGGTGCAGGTTTATTATCGGTTAAAGTTTTGGGTGCTGATGGCGCTTCTATTGGAACGCGTTTTATTACCTGTAAAGAATGTAAGGTTAATGAAGAATATAAGCAGGCAATTATTAAAGCAGGAATGGATGATATTGTTATGACAACAAAACTATCGGGATCACCATGCACTATTATTGATACAGCTGAAGCTAAAAAAATGGGATACACGCAATCTGCATTCGAAAGATTCATGAGTAATAATCCCCGTACCAAAAAGTGGTTCAAAATGCTGGTTCAAGCAAGAGGTATGAAAAAACTTGAAGATTCTGTTTTACCAAACAATTATTCGAAGTTATGGTGTGCCGGAAAATCGGTTGAATTGATAAAGGACGTTCTTCCCTGCGAGCAGATCATTTCACAGATCAAAACAGAATTTAACAGCGCTTTAGAAGAGGTTAACGACAATAACCGTCTATAGACCCCCCACAGCCATCTGTAGAAAAATTCCCACCAGATTTACAAATATTTAGTTTTTCCCAACCTTAGCTCTGCGTCTCACGTATAATATATAAAGAGTGCGGCAATGGATAGGGCTGTTATAGACAGAGTGGTTACTGAAAGAGTAAAAAGGCGGATAGATAAGCTTAAGCAAATCCACTGTCTGCTATCCATCATGTTGTTTGTTCTCACGTTTAGTTTTTGTTCCTATACTGCAAGCGACCTTAAACTCATTAATATTTCACTTTCACATTACGGAATTTATAATAAGATAGGCGCAATCTGGAATGTTTCACTTTTTATTTTTGGGATAACACTTTTTGTTGAAGCTTATATCAATATTAAAAAATACTCGCTTCATAGAGGCTTACGCTATTTATTCGGACTTTCAATTATTTGCTTAATGTTAACGGCAACAATAAACATGACACACCGGATCCATTTTTACACGGCGTACATTTATTTTATTGGATTTACGTTGGGCATGTTCTTATTCGGTTTTAATTTAATAAAAGTTGATTTCAGGATCGGGATCACCTCTATTATTCTTTCTGTTGTATCCGTCTTAATTCCTGTAATGATCACCATGTGGCTGCATAGTTTCGCTATACCTGAATTAACACATACCGCTCTTATTTTTAACTGGATCTTCATAACACGATACGATACCCGGTATAAAAATTTCCTGAAGAGACTAGGGTTATGAATAGAATTCTCACATTTTTAACTTATTTAACAATGTAATCCCTGTTTAAAACACTAAACTGAGTAATATTGCATTATTAATTATTTTCTAAATCTTTTTTAACTTTCACTTTATATATGCGTCTAAATACAAAGTGCGATATAAAAGTTTAACCCAAAATGACTGCTTTAAAATATTTTTTTACCCTATTTTTGTTTCTAATACTCAAATTCTCTTTGGGTCAAGCCAAACAATTTAAACTTGATTCAATGCACCAGCAATTAAAAAAAGATTCTTTATGGATCTACCGTCCAAGAAAAGTTTTTCCATTAGTTGCCATTGATCAGCGGAATTCTTTTTTAAGAACATCCCCAACCGTAAATTCTCCGGTTAATATTTGGGGCGTTAAAGCAGGAGTTACTTTGTTTGACAGACATAACCTTGGTATTGGCGCTTATAGCATTCAAAATTCATCTAAACATACAAGACGAAGAGACGGAAATCAGATAAATCAGAATCTTATTTTTCAATATGCAACTGTCTTTTATGAATATTCTTTTATAGAAACACGTTGGTGGGAAATAGGAATACCAGTTGAAGCAGGATATGGAATTTATAAAGTAACCAGTACAAATACAACTACAGATCAAATTTTACCCATCCGAAAAGGAGGAGTTTTTCCAATGGGAACCGCTTTGGACATATACTTTAAACCAACACACTGGTTTGCCATTAACACCATGGGTGGTTACAGGTATGTTTTAAACAATACCAGTCGATTGGATTTAAGCGGGTGGTTCTATTCTGTGGGAGTTGCTGTTTATATCCGACAGATTTTTCAGGACTCACGATATTTTTTTAAAAAACGCACTTATAAACAAAAAATTCAAAAATTGAATTTGTTACCTGACTAGTTCAACTGGATGCTCTTTTCGTTGACAGCACCGAAGCAGCCACGACAACCATCTTCCATAAAATTTCCTTACCTTCACGCCACCAATGGAAACCCCTGAAGAAAACATAGAACAAACCCCCGCTCCCAAAAAAATTAATTTCGATTTCAATACAACGGGTGACTTTGAAATGAAGGTGACCACTTTTTTCGGACTGGAAGAAGTTTTAGCTGCCGAGTTATTGCGTTTAGGCGGGAAAGATATTGAAGCTTTTAAACGCGGCGTTTCTGTTACCGGCGATATTGGTTACATGTACAAAGTAAATTTATGTTCGCGTGTGGCTTTAAGAGTTTTAATTCCGATCTATAAATTCAAAGCAAGCAGTGATCAGGAATTATATGATGGGATCAAAAAATTTGAGTGGGAAAATTTCATGAAGGTAACAGATACATTGGCTGTTGAAGGTGTACCGAACTCAGAACATTTCGAACATAGTTTATATGTAGAACAAAAAACAAAAGATGCTATTTGCGATAGGTTCAGAGAGATCAGTAATGATAAACGTCCGAATGTAGATCTCAAAACTCCTACTCTAAGAATTTACGTTCATATTTTTAAAGATGATGTGAGTGTGAGTTTGGATACCAGTGGTGATATTTTATTTAAGCGTGGTTACCGTGAAGATATTATTGATGCGCCGATTAAAGAAGTTTTAGCTGCAGGAATAGTTTTAATTTCCGGATGGCAACCACATTTACCTTTGATCGATGGCATGTGTGGAAGCGGAACATTAGCAATTGAAGCCGCTTTGTTTGCCGGAAATATTCCTGCTGGAATTTTCAGAAAAGAATTTGGTTTCATGCGCTGGAAAAATTACGATGAGAAATTATACGATACCATTCACGAAGCAAGTGTTAGTCGCATCAAGGAAGATATTC
>JANYCL010000049.1 GCA_025360355.1 Sphingobacteriaceae bacterium | reverse complement strand
TTAGTTAATTGGCTTACATTAAAAGAAGCACAGGAAAAAAATAAAACTCTTCCTAAACCGTTTTTAATAGATATTTATACTGATTGGTGTGGTTGGTGTAAGCACATGATGAAGACAACGTATTCTAATCCGAACATTGCTTCTTACGTAAATCAACATTTTTATCCTATAAAGTTTAATGGCGAAACAAAGGATACAATTGAATATAATGGTAAAAAATATTTCCCCACTTCAAAAGAGCCTAAAACAGCGCATCAATTAACTTTAAAGTTTTTAGGGAATAGTTTAAGCTATCCTTCAACGATGTTCGTTACGAACAATTATGAATTTAATTTATTGACCCAAGGATTTTTAGAGGAGAAAAAATTAGAGCCGGTATTGATCTACATGGTGGAGAATGTATTCAGAACCACTCATTACGAAGATTTTTCAGAACGCTTTAGTAAAACGTTTTATGATACGATATTTCCGAAAAGATCCGTGAAAACGTATTCATATAAAGAGGCTCTTGATCTGAACAAAAAGAAACCGAAAAAAATGCTGATCAATATTTACACCGGTTTTTGTAATTCGTGCAGAGTGATGAACAAAACTACTTTTTTAGATTCCAGTATTGCAAATTACATTGATAAAAATTTTTACCTCGTAAATTTTGATGCAGAAAGTACAGATACAATTATGTTCAATAATGAAAAGCAATTTAAACAATTGATCAATGGTTATCCTTTAAATTCGTTTGCAGTTAAGATCACTAATGGCCGACTTGCATTCCCGTCGATAGTAGTTTTGGATGAAAAAATGACTTTGCTGGAAGTATTGAACATGTATCAGCACCCTAAAAATCTAAAACCTGTTTTAGTTTATTTTGGAGGCAACCATTACAAAACTAAAAAGTGGGCCGATTTTATTGCTGAGTATATTAAACCAAAATAAAATGGTTTTTAATTAATACCTTTACATCAGCAATATGACCACCAATAACATTAATTACATTAATATAGGCCTCATGGTGGTGTCGTGCATTGTTGCGTTTTTTATTCCTTTCGAGTTATTTTTATTTTCTTACGGCGTGTTAGGGCCATTACATTACCTGACGGAGATCGGCTGGCTGCATAAAAAAAGTTATTTCACGAAGGGAAAATATGATTTTGTTTTTCTCACCATTATTTGCGTCGCACTATTTTATTATACTTTCTATCCTCCGAAAGATCATTTGTTAGTTGCTAATTTAATTGCTTTCGCGTTTTTTGTTTCTGTCACTTTTGTATTTGTGAAAGATTGGTTGTACCGTTTAGTTTTAGTTGCATTAACGGTTGCGGTGGTTAGTATCATCAATAATTTTAATGATTATTTTATTTGGATCGGAATTTTCCTTCCCACTATTATTCATGTATTTATTTTTACATGGTTATTCATGTTGTATGGAGTTTTAAAAGACAGATCGTTTTCCGGATTTTTGTCGATAGCGGTGTTTATAATTTGTGCTTCCACTTTCTTTTTCATTCAGCCAAGCAGCTTAAATTATGTTGTGAGTGAAAAAATAAAAGTGAATTATCATATGTTCGATCTGCTTAATTTTCATCTGATAAATATTTTTCATTTAGATTCACTGCAAAAAGTAAGCGATGTTTTCGTTACCAATTCAGGATTTGTCATCATGCGTTTTGTTGCATTTGCTTACACCTATCATTACCTTAACTGGTTCTCAAAAACATCAGTCATTAAATGGCACCTCGTTCCTAAAAAAACATTGATCGCAACAATTCTGGTTTGGTTGGGTTCGGTAGGCGTGTACTTGTATGATTACAATTTAGGAATAAGAACACTTTTCTTTTTAAGTTTCCTTCACGTGTTTTTAGAATTTCCTTTAAATTTTGTTTCGTTTACCGGAATTGGAAAAGAATTATCTCTCTTGCGGAAAGCAAAATAATTTAATCAATCGGCACCTCATTTTTTTTACAAGCCGCCAGTATTTCCAAAAAGCGCTCAAAAGGATTTTCAGCTTTCCAGATCTGACTGTTTAATGCAGCACCTTTAAATCCGTATTTGTATGCCTTTACAATGGTGATCTCATTTATTCCACCGCGTGCAACAAAATCTTTTTTTGCAGTTTTGAGTGCCGCATTAATTCCCTGCTCGTAAAAGCCACTATAAAATTCGTTGGTGAGATTGTTGAATATTGTTCCCAATAAAAAATAACTGAAATCTAATTCTTCTTTATCATAGACCTCAGAAAGTTTGTGGTAGGAGCGTGTAAATATTATTTTTTTATTCCGCACCCTTAATTTCCTCAAAAACCACCATCTCTGAAATTTACGTTCAAGGTGAATGCTTGTGAAATGCACGCCTTTTAGAGCAAACTTAAAAATTAAATTATGATGTGAATGAATGATGATGCGGTTATGAAATACTGCAGGAATTGCCTCAATAAGAGCGGTTAATTTTCTGGTTGAATAATTCGGTTTACGCAAATGAAGTGTAGTTAAGCCTGCCTCAAATAATTTGGCAATTAATTCCGGCTCGTGATCGATTTTTTTTGATGAGGTAATTAAAAGAATTTCCATTAAATAAATGCTTTTTCTATTTCTGACAATAAATATATGTTTTTTTCCAGAGCATTCCCAACAACAACATAATTAGCTCCGGCTTTAATAACTTGTTTTGCTTTTTTATAGGAATCGATCCCGCCTCCTACAAACAAGGGAAGATGAATATTATTTTTCACTTGTTTAATGATCTTAGAGTTAACCTCTCTTTTAGCACCGCTTCCTGCCTCCAAGTAAATAACTTTTAAACCTAATAATTCACCGGCAATGGCTGTTGCAACAATCAATTTAATATTGGATGGATGAAGTGCTTTCGTTTTTGTGACCTTTTGTGTTGTAGAAATTTTATTACCATTCACTAAAATATATCCTACGGGTAAAGTTTTTAATTTATTTTTTTTAATTGCCGCTGCTGCTTTTACATGCTTCCCGATCAGAAATTCAGGATTCCTTCCTGATATTAAACTCAACAATAAAATACCATCCGCATTTTTACAAATTTGTTTTTCGTCACCGGGAAAAATAATAACCGGTTTTTTACTGCGTTGTTTTATTTGCGAAATAATTTTACTGATGTTATTTTTTTTGAGCGTACTCCCACCAACCAAGAAAAAGGAAACATTACTTTTATCAGCTAATTCGATAAGTTTCAGATCAAATTTATCGGGGTCGATCAAAATAACCAGCTGTGCTTTTTTATGGGTATGAATCAGTTTATCCAATCTCTTCTAAAATATAAACTAACATATAATCTTCCAATTTCTCGTAGTGCAGACGAAGTTTTTTATGAAATGTTTCCAAACGAATTTCAGCTATCAGGGTTCCCTCATTCTTTAATTCAAGATCATGAACAAATAAATGATCAGCAAAAACAATTTCTTTTAAACTATATAATTTGAACAAAGCTTCCTTAGCTCCCCAATACAAGATCAGTTTATCTACATTATTTTTAGCGTTTTCAATTTCAATATCCGATAAAAATTTGTCCTGTATATTTAAAACCTTATCGCGTATTAATTCTATATCGATCCCTGTCGGTTCTTGTTTGTTGCAAATAATAGCCAGCTTATCGTGAGAATGCGAAATGGAAATATGACAATTTTCATGATGTAATTCCGGTTTACCATCATCATTATAACTCAGCTCGACCGTTTTATTAAACAGTTTTTCGAGTAAAAATACAGTCGCTTTTTTTTCTAATTCACGTTTCGCGGTAATGCCCGTAAATGCTGTAAAATCAGGTAAATGCAACAGTCCTAATTGCGAGTTTTCGTTTATTTTCCTTATAAGAAACAATCTCTTTATTTATTTGAGCGTTACAAACTTATGGCTTATCTTTGTATTCCTTAAAAAAATTATTAAAAATATATTATTATGCCAACTATGACTACGAAGTATGTTCCAAGCAAAGTTAAAGATATGTCTTTAGCAACATGGGGCCGTAAAGAAATTAAATTAGCTGAAGAAGAAATGCCGGGTTTAATGGCATTGCGTAAAGAATACGGTGCTTCAAAGCCATTAAAAGGTGCGCGTATTGCAGGTTGTTTACACATGACCATTCAAACCGCAGTTTTAATTGAAACATTAAAAGAATTAGGTGC
>JANYCL010000039.1 GCA_025360355.1 Sphingobacteriaceae bacterium | reverse complement strand
GTATGCTTTGTCATCGGCAGAAATATCATTTCCGTTATAAAATGTTTTTGCGTTAGAAATTGTTTTTCCGACCGAGCTTCCTTTTTCTGCATTTTCAAAAGTCCCGCTGTTGTCAATAAAAGAAATGGCGTAATTAAAATTACTCTCATCAAATTCCTTGCGCGATTTATCCATCGACTCCTGTAGCTGATTTTTCCCTTGATTTTTTAAATTGTTGGCGACAACATTGTCAGTTTTATCTTTGATCTTATCCTTCAATCCGCCTAAATTAAACTGGGCGAATGAAAAGGCGAAGCACAATAAAAACAAAGTCGCTAGACAGATCTTTTTCATTTATTTTAAATTAATTAATTCGTTTGTTTTAAGAAGCAGATCCATGAATAAAATTTTAGGATTGGCGTTTCGTTCAACATAATAATAGGAGGAATTAAATTCTTCAACTAATTTCTCATAATTTTTTTGGGAAACAAAAGGCGCAAACTTTTCCAGGAATTTTCTTTCATGTCCGTTCAGGCGGACCAGATCACGAGAACCAAAATTATACATCAAGCTATCGCGGAAGATCTCTAATGAATAATGCAGAAACTGTTTATGTTTTTCTCTTCCATTCGAAGCATTTTGATCAACCCATTGCAGAGCTTGTCCGCCATCAAATTTTAACGCGAGTCGCATAAACGATTGAAAATGCTCAAGAAAAGATAATTGCTCATCGTTTTGCGTTAGTTGCTTTATCGCTTCATTAAAATTACCATTGCACAAATAAGAAGCTTGCGCGGCATTCTCTTGTGTTACACCGTATTTTTTAATAAGTGCATCTGTAATTTCAGTTTCTTTTAAACGCGTGAATGGAATTTGCTGCACGCGGGAAATGATCGTCGACAAAAGCGCATCGGGATTATTACACACCAGCATAAAAATAGTTTGATCCGGCGGCTCCTCTAAAACTTTTAATAATCTGTTGGCGGCCTCCGTGTTCATTTTTTCAGGCTGCCAAATGATCATCATTTTATAAACGCCTTCGTAACTTGTGTAACTTAATTCACGAATTATATTTCCGCTTTCTTCAACAGGAATAATAGGCTGTTTATTTTCTGCGCCTAAAAAATCACACCAATCATTTATGTTTAAATACGGCGACTCTAGAAAAGCCTCGCGGAATTCTTTGATGAGATCAGCACTCGATTTTACATATTTCGATTTTATGATAGGAAAAACAAAATGAAGATCAGGATGAATAAGTTTGCTTGTTTTAATACAGGAAGAACAAGTCCCACAAGAATCATTTGCTTGCTTGTTTGTACAAAATAAATATTGTGCGAAAGCAACAGCCGTTGCTAAATTTCCTGAACCATCAGCGCCATTAAATAATAAAGCATGCGGTAAACGGTTTTCGCCAACCATTTTTAATAAACGATTTTTTACCTCTTGTTGTCCGACTATATCCTGCAAAAACACTAAGCAAATATATAAAATTATCTCTGTGAAACTCTGTTTCTCTGTACCTCTGTGTTGAAAAAAACAGTAGCCATTAATTGGAGATTTTCTCTTTTAACACAGAGAGCACGGAGCTTAAAAGAGTTACACAGAGGGGCCTCTTAACCTACAAGTGAATACATTTTTCCAGGATGTGATCTAACAACATTAGAGAACTCTAATTGCAATAAAAGAGAGGAGACTTTACTTACCGGAAAACTGCTGGAATAGCTGATCTCATCCATATGCACCTGTTTTTTATCTTTTAAAGCTGTCACAATTTTTTGTTCTTCGTCGTTAAGATTCAGCAATAAAGGAATTTGTGATGTTTCTTTTTTTTGTATTTGGCCTTCAGTATTCCAACCCATGATATAAAAAAGATCAGCAGCACTTTCCATTAAAGAGGCGCGGTTCATTTTAATAAAAGCATTACAACCTTCGCTCTGCGGATCGTTGGTGCGACCGGGAAAAGCGAAAACATCTTTATTATAACTATTGGCAATGGTAGCGGTAATTAAACTTCCGCCATCACGTTTGCTTTCTATAACCACAAGCGCATCACACATACCGGCTACAATTCTGTTTCGTTTAGGAAAATTAACCGCATCAGGATTTGTTCCGCTTCTGAAATCAGTTAATATGCCACCTTTTTTTTGCATTTTCATAGCAAGACCTTCGTGCGCTGAGGGATAAATTCTATCTAAACCATGCGCCACAACACCAATAGTATCGAGATCGTTCTCCAATGATTTTTTATGAGCTAATCCATCAATGCCATAAGCTAACCCGCTCACAACTAAAATACCGCTGCCTTTTAATTCATCAATGAATTTTTTGGTTTGTTCTATTCCATATTCTGATGGTAATCGAGTACCAACAACTGCAACAATTTTTTCTGAATTTAAATTAGCGTTGCCGCGGTAATAAAGTAAGATCGGACTATCGTGACAAAACTTTAAACGCTGCGGATAATTTTCATTGGTAAAAAATAAAGGAGTGACATTGTTTTCTTCAATAAAACGAAGCTCTTTTTCGGCTTCTTTTAAAACATTTTTTCCGTTAATTACAAAATTAGCAACATGTTCGCCAACACCCGGAATTTTTAAAAAATCAGCTTTTTGTGTTTCAAAAACAGATTTTGCGCTTCCGCAATGAGCTAATAAATTTTTAGCATGACTATCGCCAATTCCATTAATAAGCGTAAGTCCAATTTGATACAATAATTCGTCGGATGGCATTTGTTTTAAAAATATTCTTTTATATATTGTGCTTTGTTATTTAAAACCCGGAATGCACAACAAAGTTACATTACTTTTTATAATTTTCTTTATTCTGTTAAAAATTAATTTTTACGGACAAGAAACCGGTTTTGTAAAAGGGAAAGTAAAAGATAAATCGGGCGACCTGCCGGGCGCGGTTATTTCAATAGATCCAAAAACAGGAACCTCGAGTGACATTAATGGAGAGTTTATTTTAAAAGCACCTACCGGGACTTATACTTTAGATTGTTCCCTGATCGGGTATAAGAACCAAAAACAAACTGTTACAATTGTTGCTGGCGATACTTTAAAATTGAATTTTAAGTTAAGCGAAGCTAACACGATGTTGGAAGAAGTTGTTGTTTCTGCGGGAAAGTTTGAACAAAAATTATCGGATGTTACCGTGAGCATGGATGTGATCAAGCCTGCGATCATTGAAAATAAAAACACAACTTCTTTAGATATTATCATGAATCAGGTGGCGGGAGTTACTGTTAATGATGGACAGGCGAGTATTCGCGGCGGAAGCGGTTTCGCTTATGGTGCAGGAAGCCGGGTTTTAATGATGGTGGATGAAATGCCAATGATAAGTGCCGATGCAGGCGACGTTAAATGGAATTATTTACCATTAGAGAATTTAGAACAAGTTGAAGTTATTAAAGGAGCATCATCAGCTTTATTTGGTTCATCTGCTTTAAACGGTGTAATTAATTTACGGACAGCATACGCAAAAGACAAACCTGCAACTTCAGTAACAATGTTCGCAAGCGTTTATGACGCACCAAAATATCAATACAAATGGTGGAGCGGTTCCAGTCAGCAGCAACAAGGCATAAACGTTTCCCATTCACAAAAAATAGGAAATTTAGATCTTGTTTTTGGCGGACATATTTTTGATGACGGTGGTTACAGAGGAGGAATTGTTAGCCAGACGGTCGGTGTTGGAACAAGTACAGTTGCCGAACATGTTTTAAAACACGAAAACGAAAACCGTACGCGCTTTAATATTAATCTCAGATATAATTTTAAAAAGATCACAGGTTTATCAATCGGGGTGAATACAAATTTCATGGATGTAAAGGGAGGATTATTCTTTTTATGGAAAAATGCCGACAGCGCATATGTACCGAACGATATTCAGGCGTACAAAAACAGAAGATGTAATATTGATCCATTTGTGACTTATTATTTTGGTGATGGAAATAAATTAAGTTATAGAAACCGTTATTTCATAACCATAAACACCAACGATAAAGCTCAGGAAGCGACATCTGTTTTAAGATATAACGACCTGCAATATCAGAAAAAATTTAAAAATAATTTTACAATTACAACGGGCCTTGTGTACATGAGTACACAAATTTATTCTGATTCACTTTATGGCCGTCACACCGGAAAAAATTATGCAGCATATTTGCAGCTCGATAAAAAAATTAAGAAACTAACCATGTCTTTAGGGGCACGCGCAGAACGTTACGAAGTGGATACGGCTTACACCAGAGGATATTTAAAGCTTGGGAAAAAAGAAATAAAAGATCTGGCGTTTCAGCCTGTTTTCCGTGCAGGATTAAATTATCAATTGTTTAATTACACTTTCCTCCGTGCTTCTTACGGACAAGGGTACCGTTTCCCGAGTGTAGCCGAAAAATTTATTAGTACAAATGTTGGTTCTCTGAAAATTTATCCAAATCAATCTTTGCAACCCGAGAGAGGCTGGAGTGCTGAATTAGGAATTAAACAAGGATTTAAAATATCAAAATTTAGTGGCTTTTTAGATGTCGCCGGTTTCTGGACAGAGTATGTAAACATGGTGGAATTTGTTTTTGATTTTTATGTGCCTGATGATAAAAAACCACCATCAGGACAACCGCTGCCATTATTTGACGCACTTAAATATGCCGGATTTAAATCAAGGAACTTAGGTCGTGCACAAATAAAGGGAATTGAAGTTACACTATCAGGCACAGGGAAGATCGGACCATTAGGAGTTTCGGTTTTTTCAGGATACACTTTTATTGATCCGATCAATCCTGATTATAATCCAATAAAAGACACGCTTGGATTACCTTATTTAAATGTTTTAAAATACCGTAACCGTCATTTATTTAAAAATGATATTCAATTCGATTATAAATTTTTGTCGATCGGTTATAGTACGCGCTATACAAGTTTCATGGATAATATTGATCAGAAATTTACACAAAGTATTTTGCACGATGTTGACCCGAATTTTGATCTTATACAGTCAACGTATGTTTTACCGGGGCTAAAAGAATACCGCGAAAAAAACAGACCGGGATCTTGGGTACATGATGTTCGTATTAGTTTTCAGATCTCGAAATGGATCAAGCTTTCGTATATCGTAAGTAATTTATTTAATGAAGAATATAGTTCCCGTCCTGGAGATGTTCGTCCGCCGCGCATGCAAACAGTTCAATTAAAGGTGAACGTTAATTATAAGACTAAAAAACAAACTCCTTAAACGGGTGCCAACGTTTACCATCGTGCTTCAGCAGAAAAAAAGATCTAATTGAAAAACTAGCCTCAAAACTTTTAGTCTGATATTCTTTATAAGCTAAATAAAAATTTTCTTTTTTCAGATCGCGGAAAGCAACGGTAAGGTGGGGATGAAATCCTCTTTTATCCTCATATTGATTAAAAATATTTAAAGTGCTTTTAACATGAAATACTAATTCTTTTTGCAATATGATAAGCGTTTCGTTTTTCACAACATTAATAAAAATAACTTTTGGCTCGAAGCAACCGAAATTTTTTAGCTGTACATCAAATGAAGATGAAAATTTAAATTCGGAAAGCGTTTTAATTAATCCCTCTTCTTTTTCTTGTTTAATTTCAAAAGGCATATGAAGCGTAATGTGCGAAGGCGAACGCAACGAGCTTTTGTTGTCATACTTTTGAGAAATTTCTAATTTAATTTTTTCTGTTTCGGAAAAAACAGGTTCAGAAGGAATGAGGGCTATAAAGTATTTGCATTTCATTTAAACGCAAACGCCTATTACTAAAATATCATCTACCTGTTCTAAATTTCCTCTCCACAGTTCAAACGATGATAATAATCTTTGACGCTGTTCATCCGGAGGAAGCCCGTGTATTGATACTAATAATTTTTTAAGTGAATTGTATTTATATTTTTTCCCCTTAGGTCCTCCAAACTGATCAGCGTATCCGTCGGAATATAAATAAATGCAATCGCCTTTTTGTAATTGTAGTGTGTGGTTGGTGTAATTATCGGCAACGCCATCCAAATTACTTCCTATTGGGAATTTATCTGCTTTTATTTCAAGCAGATCTTCTTCAAAGAAAACTTCAAACTTGTTTTGTAATTTGTAAGACGAAGAAATGCTTTTCCTCACCACCCATAAATTATTAAAAGCTCCGGCGTATTGTAATTCTAAAGTTTTTGGATTGTAAGAACAAAGTGAGAGATCCATCCCGTCTTTTATACTATCGGTGTCACCGCTTTGTCTAAGCGTGTCAGTTACGCCCGAGTCCAAATGTTTCAAAATAACGGAAGGCGTAGTAAGACCTTTTTCTTTTACGGCTTGGTTCAATAAATTTAATCCCACAACACTCATCATCGCGCCGGGAACGCCATGACCCGTGCAGTCAACCGCGGCAAACATTATGATTCCGTTTTTTTCTTCCATCCAATAAAAATCTCCGCTCACAACATCTTTTGGCTTGTACATTACAAATGCATTGGGCAATAATTTTTGCACCATTTTATCTGGAGGCAGAATGGCTAACTGAATTCGTTTAGCGTAATTTATACTATCTGTAATTTCTTTTTTCTGATGTACGATCTCATCGTTTTGATGCTGCAATAATTTGTTTGCCTGTTGTCGGTTTTTATTTTGTTTAAACAAAACAACAGCTATAACAACAACAAATAAAATTCCTGCCGATGCGGCAATTAACCAAATCTGAGATTGTTTTGCTTTTAGATCTGTAATTTCTTTTTCTGCGCCCATTCGTTTTAACTCTTCTTCTTTCTTCCCGGTTTCATACTTTACTTCCATCTCACTGAGCTTATCAACGGTTTGAATTTTATATAAACTATCTTTTAAATGAATAACGTCGTTATACATTTCGGCAGCCTTTGCTGTATTACTAAGTTTAGCATAAGTATTGCCTAAGTTTTTGGTAATATCAATTACCATCTCCATGTTTTGTGGATTTTCAGCTAACGCTTGTGAAAAATAATTCTCGGCCGTTTTGTAATCTTTAATTGTATAATAAAAATATCCTACATTAAATAAATTACCAGCGTAATTAAGTTTATCTCCAACGCTTTTATAATTATTTAGAACCATTGGTGCATATTTTTCTACCGAATCTTTGTTCCTAAGAGTGGTATAATTGGAAAGGAGAACAGAATAGACTCCGTATTCGAAATAATCTTCTCCTTTTCTATGTTCGGTCCGGATATCGTGCAAAATTTTATGACAATGAAAAATAGCAGAATCACATTGACCGAGATCGCCAAAGACTATAGCAATATTATATTCGATCAAATAAACTTTAGCGCCAAGACCATAGGTTTTAGAAAGCATCAACGCTTCTTTATACGACTGTAAAGCGCCATCGTACCGGTCAATATCTCTGTATACATTTCCAATAGCGTTCAGGCATTTGATCTCTTTTACGCGATCTTTAATTTTTTGAGCATAGGCTTTATTCTTAATAAAATCTTCAAGTGCAGAATTTGCGTCACCCAAAAAACAATTTGCAACAGCTTTATTAAAACGACTCTTATATTCGAGCGTATCATTTTTAATTTCGATGGAAATTTTTAGGGCATCTTCCGCAAAGTTTTTTGACGCCTTTGTATCAATATGAACCAAGCTGTCAGCTTTTAAATTCAATCTAACTATGCGCTCTATATCGTTTTGGGCTTTAGTAACAATAGAGCATAGCAAAAAAACAGCCATAATAAGAAATGCTTTGCTATTGAAAATCAAGCTAAAAAAAGTATTAATTCTGCCCCTCATTGTTTTAAAAGTGAAAATAAAGGTATAACTTTATACTATCATTCTAAAAGAAAAAACGCTATGCTAAGCTCAAAAGTAACAAATGCTTTAAATAAGCAGATCGAATTAGAAGCTTCGTCTTCTCAATATTATTTAGCAATGGCCAGCTGGGCTGAAACACAAGGTTTAAATGGCATATCGGCTTTTTTATATAAGCATGCCGATGAGGAGCGCATGCATATGTTGAAGCTAATTAAATTTGTAAATGAACGCGGCGGTCACGGTATTGTTCCGGAATTGAAACAACCACCTGAAAAATTCAAATCTGTAAAATATGTGTTTGAAGAAGTATTAAAGCACGAAATAAAAGTTACTTCTGAAATTAATAAACTTGTTGAGATCACTCTAAAAGAAAAAGATTATACAACCCACAATTTTTTACAATGGTATGTGAGTGAGCAAATAGAAGAAGAATCATTATCAAGACAAATAGTTGACAAACTAAAATTAGTTGGTGATGATAAAGGCGGATTGTATTTCTTTGATCGGGATCTTGAAGGTATTGCAGGAAAAGCTTCAGGCGGCGCAGGAAAAGAAAAAGCTTAGTTGCTAAAAACGTATTCTCCTTTTGTATTCACGCTGTATTTGGTGGGCACTTTATTTTCTTCGAAATAAGTGTAAGCCGGTTTTAAATTATTCCAGAATTTATTATTGTCAGCATTAAAATTTGTATTTAAATATTTTATGTTTTCGGTTGTAAATTTGCAGGGATAAATTTCTACTCTTGGTTCTGATTTATTATTTTTCGCTTCTACACAAAGCATGTAAACATCTTTAACGGGTCCGTCTTGCAAAGGAATGCAGCCGATTGTTACGCAATTACCATGGATCATAATGTCACCTCCGGCGCGCGTACCCGATTTTAAAATTCTATCACTTTTATTTGGATAGCCTACCTGAAGCGCTAAAAAATAACTGCTGTTAGGGTTAAATGACGGAATATCATAAATGCCTTCCGGTACTTGATAATCACCTTCTTTGCGCTTAGGACCTAACTCTCCGCTTGATGCACAAATGGCAATTTTTTTAAGAAACACGTATTGTTTGTCGCTCTTGTTTTTCACCCACAACTCGAGCTCTTTTTCCTTTTTAAAGATTCGGATAAATACTTCCAGCGCCGAAGGATTGATCTTTTTAGCTTTTAGTTCGGACTCAAGCCCTGCCCATTTAGTAGCGTAAGCGTCTTTTACCCTCTTGTTCTTAAGTTGTTTGGTTTTAAACGAAGCAGTTTCCTGGCTAAAACCACCAACGCTAATAACAATGAACAATGCTATATTAATAATTGTTTTCAATAGGAAAGAATTAAGACGGTTAATGCTTTAATTTTACACTAAAGTAAAATGAAATTTCTAAAACTCATAAAGAACAAATACCTTTTAACAACAATTGGGATTGTGGTGTGGCTTTTGTTTTTTGATAAGAACGATGTTTTTAGTCAGGCTGACCTAAGAGGAAAATTAAATAAACTTAATGGCGACCGCAACTACTATCTTACAGAAATTGAAAATAACAAACGCGAAATAGAGGAGCTTAAAACAAATAAAAAGAGTCTCGAAAAATTTGCCCGCGAAAAATACCACATGAAAAAAGATAACGAAGACGTGTACGTTATCGTTAAAAAATAATTCTGGTGGATCTTGCACAATTCAAAAAACAAGCAGAAATTCTTAAAAAAGAAAACCGTCAATTCTTCAACAAGCTTAAATTAAAAAAACCAAAACAGCTCGACGATCTTTTTCACACCGAACATGAAGCTGTTTTTGCTGAAACCGATTGTTTAAAATGCGCCAACTGTTGTAAAACAACCTCTCCTATTTTTTATCAAAAAGATATCGAGCGCGCCGCAAAAGCAACCCGACTTAAGCCGGGGACTTTTATTGAAAAATATTTACGTGTTGATGAAGACAACGATTATGTTTTACAAATTGCTCCTTGTCCGTTTTTAGATGCTGAAAACTATTGTGGAATTTACGAAGACAGACCGAATGCTTGCAGAGAATATCCGCACACGAACCGAAAAAAAATGATACAAATTATGGATCTTACTTTTGAAAACACTTTGGTTTGCCCTGCAGTTTTAAAAATAACAGAACGCGTGAAAAAAGAATTAGGCTTTTGATTTGGTTGCTCTGAATACTTTTTGCATGAACTCCGAAGCAAAAACAAAATTGTAAAGCTCTTTGTTATCGGTGCTTAAAATTTCTTCTTTAGTTCCCGTCCACCAATTTTTCCCTTCGTAAATAAACATTATGTTT
>JANYCL010000020.1 GCA_025360355.1 Sphingobacteriaceae bacterium | reverse complement strand
TAAAGTGTTCCGGATTCGCATTTGCAGCCGCAACCTTAGATCCCTTTTTTCCAAATACAGTTTGTACGTTATCTAAATGGTCATATCTCTCGTATTTGAAGTAAGGCTTATTGAGTACGATCGAATCAAAAAGATATTTTTTGTTGTTAGGATTCAGATCAATGATCCCGACCGTAAATCTATCGAAAGAAGTATAATCCTCCTTCGGGTTTTTTCCAAAATGAAATTCACTGATCGTCACCTTTCCTTTGGCATCAAGTTCACGTGCATTCCTTACATTACCTGCGGCACGGATATTTGCATCAAGATCGGCCCTGAAACTTCCATAATTACTAAGGTCTTTTAGATATTGTTCAATGATCTGAAGATTAAATTTCTTTACACCAACTCCCAAACTGTAATGCAAAGTTTTTGTATTCATTGTGAAATTTCCTTTCACATCCCCTGACCCAATTCCGGGTGCAAAAGCAAATTTAACAGCGATCGTGTCCCAATCCCAATGAAAACCACTGCTTTCTATATTGACATTTTTAATAAAATAATTAATTGGTATCACGTTTTCCTGATAATAAAATGTTCCGTTGTTTATTTTTATGGCGAGGATGCTAAAGTGAACAGGCGCTTTTATCTTACCATCCTTTTTAGGTTTGAATTTTTCAATGATGTCGCTAAAGTTAAGTTGGTGTTTATCTCCTTTTTGAATAATTGTTCCTTTTATATCATCAAGTACAAGTTCAGTTATTTCGTATGTCTTTGAAAATAATTTCCGCATCGAAAAATTGGCACTGATCCCATTTGCTGAAACAAAAACACTATCACTCTTTAATTCAAATATTTTTACATTATCCAGATACACATAACCGGTGAATGGGTTCACGTAAGCCCAATCCATTTCAACTTGGCGACCTAAAAATTTTTCATCGTATTTTTCTACTAAATATTTTGCGATTGGCGATATGCATAAAATTATTACTCCTATAAGGACTGCAATAACAGCGCAGCTAATTAAAACCACTTTTCTTATTCTATAGGGTCTGTCTTTTTCCATTCTTATTTTTTGTTCTTTTTCTTACTTTTTGTTCTTTTTCTTTCTTTTTCTTTCTCCATTCTCTTCATTGGTCCACGCAACAAAACACTTTTACCCGCGGCATCCATGTTTTTTTTAAATCCACCGATACCATTCCCTAAATTAATAATTGCCTGATCAATTGTTTGGGCAAATATAGTATCCATCAGCAATTTTCCGGCAGTTCCTTAAATATTAAAATATTGATCTTTGTTTGCATTGTTTGTTTTAAAACAATAAGGGATAACTTCAGGCTCTTGATCTACATTTACATTAGCAAGATGTTGATCTAACTTCTTTGCATTTCTTTCTGTTTTTTTACCTGATCTGTTAGCCGGATAGTCGTAATAAGTAAGAAGAATTATAATGGAGATCATTATCAAGCCGGATATTATGCTGACTTTTGTTTGCTGATTCATTGCCTACCTTGTTAAAATTTACTTCAACAAAGATCAAAAGTTTAAAGTCAAACGGATTAGACAATTTTTCAAAAGAATTATATGATTTACAGATTATTAAGTGCTAAAATTTTTATTTACTTCGCCGCATCAGCTGGTAATTCTCTCTCAAAATAAACGCGGTCATTCGAATCAGGATCTTTCTGAACAGTGCAGTAATATATTTTATCTACATACCGCCTTATGGTTAGTTTAAGTGAAGGATCCTCCAATGGATAAAGAACATCCCCGTCTTTGCACTTGTTTTCCATAATTACTTTTTTAATATATTTTAAAGGATTAATGTTTGTTATTTTTTTAAATTAATTAGTTTGAACGATGATGATGCCTTACTTAATAAAACAACATAAAGGTTGGGAGTTTTGTTTTGAAAATATTACATAACTTTTCGAATTATTTACATAATTCTGTTTTTGCACAAAAAAAGACCGCTCCATTTCAGGGCGGTCTTTTTAATAAAGAATATTCAAATTAGTTTTTTACAACTTTAAAGACATTGCTCTTGTTAGCGTTATCAGTTACTTTAACAAAATAAACACCTTTTGCTTCAGGTAATTCAATAACATTAATTGCGCTATTGATTGCCGAAGTGGAAATTACTTGTCCTAACACATTAGTTACTTTAACAAATAATGCTTCAGAGGTATTGTTTAATTTAATAGTAACATCACTGGTAGTTGGATTAGGATAAATACTTACACCTTTAATTTTTTCAATATTCGCAATAACAAGAGGTGAAGAGTTTTGATAATAAATAAGACTTCCATTAGAAGCGCCAGAAATTAAATCCATATCGCCATCGTTATCCAAATCAGCAAAAGAAGATGAAGCTCCGCTATTGCTACCGGTTAATGCCGCCAATAAAAACGGGTTAGTCTGCATTGTACCAAAAGCCGGGGCAGCAGCAGTCCCTGTGTTAGGGAAATAAATGAAATCGCCTCCATTACCACAGAACATATCCTTATCACCATCATTATCCAAATCAACAAATGTTGCATTAGAATATGCTCCATATGACAATATAGGTGTAGCAACTAAGCCAAAAGGATTTGTTGTTGGCGCAACAAAAGCAGGAGCAGAAACTGAACCACTATTTTGATAATAATAAAAATCACCATAATAACTGCCGGAAACGAAATCCTTATCACCATCATTATCCAAATCAACAAAAGAACCTGCTGAATATCCATTAGGATCCGGAATAGTAACTATACCATAGGGGCTAGGGAAACTAGA
>JANYCL010000018.1 GCA_025360355.1 Sphingobacteriaceae bacterium | reverse complement strand
ATGGGCAAGAAGAAATTTCGGCAAAGGATTTTTTAGCTTTAATAAAAGAAAAGCAAAAAATTGTAGAACTCGATGGAAAGTTAGCAAACCGCAGCGTAAACGAAGGTTTTAGCGGTGGCGAGAAAAAAAGAAATGAAATTTTTCAAATGGCCGTGTTGAATCCTAAACTTGCGATCTTAGACGAAACGGATAGCGGTTTAGACATTGATGCACTTCGGATCGTAGCGAATGGTGTAAATAAATTGAAGTCAAAAGAAAATGCAACTATTTTAATTACGCACTACCAGCGTTTGTTAGATTATATTATTCCTGATTTCGTTCATATTTTATATAATGGAAAAATCGTGAAGTCAGGAGGCAAAGAGCTTGCTTTAGAATTAGAAGCAAAAGGCTATGATGAGATTAAGAAAGAATTTGAAACAGTTTAAGAATTAAATAGTACGGCTCCCGATAGCTATCGGGATTGACAATTAGACAATGATCGATACAAAAATAAACATCACACAAACTATTTTAGATGCGCTGACCGCTTCGGGCAATAAGGTAGCGTATATGCCGGATGCGGTGGTAGTGCAAGCGATTCGTAATGTAGAGGAGAATGGAATTCCCAATAACAAACACGAAGATTATAAATATTGCAATTTCGAAACAGTTCTCCGCAAAGAATTTAGAACGATCGGGAATAAATTTAATACAATTGCAAAAGCAGATGCCCATAAATTAAAGGACTGCTATAATATTGTTGTAGTGAATGGGATCTATAATGAAAGTTTATCAGATAAGATCAGTGAGGTTAAAATAAATACTTTGGCTAATGCCCAACCAGAAATTAAAGGTCATATCACAAAATACGCTGATGTGAATTCGGATGCTTTTGTTTCGTTGAATACAGCATTTTGTTCGGGTGGATTGTTTATTGAGATAAAAGGTATTGTAACAAAACCTGTTCATATTATAAATATCACTTCTGTAAGTGAGAATTCATTTATAAATCCAAGACAATTGATCATATTGGAGAAAAGTGCGGAAGCAGTTATTGTGGAAAGTTTTGTTTCAGAAAATAGTTCAGCAAAAGTTTTTCAAAATCATTTATCAGAAATTGTTCTGAATGAAAACGCGAAATTGAATTCGTATCGCTTGCAAAATGAAGATGATAATTCGTATCAGATAAATACGGTTCAGGTTAAAGTGAACCGTTACGCAAATTATACGACTAACACATTTACATTTAATGGAGCGGTTGTGAGGAATAATTTAAATGTTGTTTTAGCAAGTGATCTTTGTGAGTCACATTTAAATGGTTTATTTATCAGCAGTGAAAGTAAATTAATTGATAATCATACCTTAGTTGATCACCAACAACCAAATTGTCAGAGTAACGAATTATATAAAGGAATCGCGAAAGATAGATCTACCGGTGTATTTAACGGAAAAATTTATGTAAGGAAAGATGCTCAAAAAACAAATGCTTACCAAAGCAGTAAAAATATTTTATTGAGCGAGGACGCAACAATAAATACAAAGCCTCAATTAGAAATATATGCCGATGATGTAAAATGTTCTCACGGTACATCAACCGGAAAAGTGGATGAAGCTGCGTTGTTCTATTTAAAATCCCGTGGTATTGGCGATGAGAAAGCACGTAAATTGTTATTACAGGCTTTTGCGCAAGAAGTAATTGATAAAATTGATATAGAAGAATTAAAGGAGCGCGTTGTCGCGTTATTTGAAAAAGCATTATAATGTTTGATGTAAATAAAATAAGAAAAGATTTCCCGATTCTTTCCAAAACAATAAATGGAAAGCCTCTTATCTATTTTGATAATGGCGCAACTACTCAAAAGCCTAAAGCTGTTATTGATTCAATTGTTAGATTTTATTCTGAACAGAATGCAAATATTCACCGTGGTGTTCATACATTAAGCAGGGAAGCGACTATTTTATTTGAAGAGGCCAGAAAAACAACAGCGCAATTTATTAATGCAAGTGAAGAAGAAATTGTTTTTACAGCCGGAACAACAGATGGAATTAATATTGTTGCTAACGGATTAAATTTACCGGCGGGAAGCGAGATAATTATTACCGAAATGGAACACCATTCTAATATATTGCCATGGCAATTGTGGTGTGAAAGGAATAATGGGAAATTAAAAGTACTGCCAATTAATGATGACGGCACTTTACAAATAAATAAACTGGAGCAATTAATTTCTCCAAGCACCAAAATAATTTCGGTTGCTTATGTTTCAAATACTTTGGGAGTGATAAACGCAGTTGATGAAATTATTAAGGTCGCGAAATTTAATAATATCCCTGTTTTAATTGATGGCGCGCAGGCTGTGCCTCATATGAAAGTAGATGTTAAAGATCTGGGTGCCGATTTTTTTGTTTTTAGCGGACATAAAATGTACGCCCCAACAGGAGTCGGTGTTTTATGGATGGATAAAAAATGGTTACCAAAATTGCAACTGTCAAAAGCGGGCGGAGGAACAATTAAAACTGTGAGTTTCGAAAGAACAGAATACGCTGAAGGAACTTTGCGTTTTGAACCGGGTACTCCAAATATCGAAGCAGTAATTGGATTAGCAGCTGCAATTAAATACGTAAACACGATCGGAATTGAAAATATCTCGAAACACGAACATACATTATTAAAATACGCAACAGAAAAATTAAATGAGATGCCTGAAGTGGAGATTTATGCAAATCATTTAGATAAAGCCGCCGTAATTTCTTTTAATGTAAAAGGCGCGCATCCTTTTGATGTTGGAACTTTATTGGATAAATATGGCATCGCAGTGCGTACTGGTCACCATTGCACACAACCGTTAATGAAACATTTTAATATTCCCGGAACTGTGCGCGCTTCTTTTGCGATGTACAATACTTTGGAAGAAGTGAACGAATTTACTGAAGCGCTACAAAAATCAATTAAGATGTTGTCATGACCATTAAGGAAATAGAAAACGAAATAATTGAGGAATTTGAAATTTTTGGTGAAGACTGGGAGGGGAAATACGAACATTTAATTGATCTGGGAAAGTCTTTACCTAAAATAAAAGAAGAATATAAAACAGAAGACAGATTAATTAAAGGTTGTCAGAGTAAAGTTTGGATGCATACAGAATTGAAAGAAGGAAAAATTATTTATACGGCAGATAGTGATGCGATAATTACAAAAGGAATGGTTGCGCTTATGATCAGAGTTTTATCAAACCAAAAAGCAGAAGATATTGTAAATGCAGGTCTGGAATTTATTAATAAGATCGGATTAAAGGAACATTTATCACCAACCCGCGCAAACGGATTAGTGAGCATGATAAAACAAATGAAACTCGACGCGCTCGCCCTAAGTAAAAAATAAACTTAGCGCCTTTGCGTCTTTGCGAGATAAAAATATGAGTGCAATAATTATAACAAAGAACACTGAATTGATGCAGCGTGTGATCGAAGAGATCAAAACCTGTTTCGACCCTGAAATTCCTGTGGATGTTTGGGAACTCGGACTAATTTACGAATTAGACTTGAACGATGAGAATGAACTAAAGATCACAATGACGCTCACGTCACCAAATTGTCCTGCTGCAGAAAGCTTACCTGCAGAAGTGGAAAATAAATGTAAGTTAACGCAAGGAATAAAATCAGTTGACTTAAAATTAACTTTTGAACCAACATGGACAAAAGAAATGATGAGTGAAGTAGCGCAATTGGAATTGGGTTTTATGTAATAAAAAAATAAATGGCAGATGAAATTATAAATAGGGTTGAAGGAAGTGGTATTGTAAGTATTGATCTTGAAGAATTTTATCCGCAAGGTGAACGTGTTTTGCTTGATGTAAAACCATTGTTATTTCAAGAATTAATTTTGAAAGAAAAGGATTTCCGTGACTTTATTAAAAATGAAGATTGGAGCAAGTACAAAAATAAATTAGTAGCGATCACCTGCACAAACGATGCAATTGTTCCTACGTGGGCTTATATGTTGTTGAGTTTAGCTTTGGAACCGCATGCCAAAAAAATTGTTTTTGGAACGCTGAACGAATTAGAAACAATTTTATTTGAAGAAGTTTTAAGTAAATTAGATTTTTCCCAATATAAAGATGCGCGTATTGTCATTAAAGGTTGCAGCGATAAACCTGTGCCAACAAATGCATTTGTAAAATTAACGGCAGCATTAAAACCTTTTGCGAAAAGCATAATGTACGGAGAACCTTGCAGTACTGTTCCTCTGTATAAAGCGCCGAAAAATTAATCTACTACAACAAAAGGCGTTTTAAAGTCGCGCTCTTTCATACGGATATTAATAAAATAGGAACCCGGGGAAATATCCCCCGAATTGAATTTTATTAAGTTTTCGCCTGTAGGTAATTTGTCTTTGTAAATTGTTTTAACATGCCTTCCCAAAATATCGATCACTTCAATTATAGCGAAATTCTCCTCATTGGTAATTAAACTGATGGAGGTTTCATTTTTTGCGGGATTAGGATAAAGGGAAAAGTATTGGATGATAGAATTTTCTTTTATTCCACTGCATGTATTCCAGTAATTACAAGAATCCGCTTTAAAAATACAGCCATTGAACGTTGCAGTTACATAGGTGCAGCTTTGGTATTCTTTAACGTTATTCGAAAATTTACATGCTAAACCAATAAAGTAAGGAAATTTACAACCAAAAGATGCGTAACTGAATTGCCCCGATCCGTATGAGGAAGAATTTAAATAGATCGGATGAATATCGTTTCCGATACTTTCTATTTGTTTCAGTGTATCACTTGTAAATGATCCTGTTTTACAAATGAGATTAAATTGATTCCTTAAACCAAGAGTAGTTGTTGCAGTCGTTATGGATTTCAACTTATAATAACCCATCGGGAAATTTCCTAAAGTTCCCGGGAAATTATAATAAACACTGTCTCCAACCGCCAATGAGAAATCATAAATTAAACTTTCAGATGCTAAAGATTTATCCAACCAATAAACTTTACGCGCGATAGTATCTTCACGCAAATAACCTACATGGTTTCCCGGTCCAGCCGAGGGATACATATAAACATGATAGAATTTTTTATAAGTATTGACACCTACGATGGTATCCTTATACGCGGAACACTTTCCCCATGTGGGCCAGTAAAGAGCTGCTGATGTACTGACAATGGATTTGTTACTGTTTGAAAGCGGTATATAATCCTGGAACATATACCAATCTGTTGTATTACTTGCGATCATTTTAAAATACGCAGTCTGCGCATTTAAAACAAAATTTGAAATACATAAAAGGAGTAAAAGTTTTTTCATGCAAATTGGTTTGAAGGTTATAACCAAATTTACAAATTTTTAATCGAAAAACAAAACACTACACCTTTGTTTCATTCCAGTTACTCTTCGAGAAATTCTTATTGAAAGCGAATGTAGCGTAGGCCGTAAACCCGCTGAAGAAGATCAGTAAATGAAAGAAAGTGGCAATGCGGTAGCCACACCAATATGGCGCGCTTCTGTCGAGGGTAATTAACTCAACTGGCAAAGAGAGATCAAGAGTTAAAGCTAAAAGGGCAACTGATAAAAGAAGGGTTTCGAAAGTTTGTGTTGGAAACAAAAGGTATTTCATGTACCATTTAAATTCTTTTCCCCAACTGTGTATTAAATAATAATTGCCGCTAAGTGTTGGTGCAAATAATAAACATGGCAATTTGTTCTCTGCTTTAGAAAAAGCTTTTTTTGGCGCTAAAATTTTAAAGCCCTTTAGATCTTTGTGGTAAAGGGTATTCAGATCTTTAATTTTCAGAACCGCTTCATAAGGTATTTCGTTTCTGTAAAGCTGACTATCTAAAAAACGCAAACGGTATTTAATGCAGATCTTTTTTACTTCTTCTAAACTAAAAACATAAATATTATCAACTTCGCTTTCATCAAGTAATTCAAAGCTTTTGTTGTAAAATTTAAGATGACTTAAAATTTTATTTTCCTTTAACAAATCTGAATTCAGAATGTGTTTTACTTCATCAATTAAAACATCTTCATGATTGCGTTTTTTTACACGTGTTTTGAGAAGTTCAGCTGTTATGTTGATCTTGCGGAACATTTTTTAGTAAGGAATTATGGCAATGCCGATAGAATAAGGATTAACTCCTTTCGGACCTTTATTAGTAAATACTTCACTTAAATAATAACTGCCTGTTAAGAAGATCCGTTCAATACCAATTCTGAAAACAAGGCCGTAACGTAAGCGGTTAATGTTTTGTGTATTGTAATGACGCACACGTCCATCAGCATCATCGGTTTTTCTGAAATCAGAAATTACATAACCGATCTTTCCGCCGAGATGGATCTTAAACATAGTTGCTGTTTTGGTACGGAAACGCAATTCAAGCGGAATTTCAACCAGCCTTTCATTATAACGGTTAGCAATATAAGGAATCGTTTTTGGCTCAATGGAAGTTGTTACAGTTGAACTAATACTGTCTAATTTATAAACGAAATTTGCATTGGAACTATAATTGTGAACGTAAAACCCTAATCCAAATCCAAAACTAAAATTTGAGGCTCCAAAAGGTTTATCAAACATAGTAGCAAAAGCAAAACCAATACATTTCCAATCTGATTTTATTCCCTTCGGAGCACCTTGCCAATTAGTATAATTTGCCTCAAAAATTAGTCTGTCGCGCGGATCAGATTTATAATTTTTCAGATCATATTCCGAATCACCTTTGTATTTGGTATTGGGTTTTGGATTAGGTTCTTGTGCAAAAGCCGTAAGCTGCAAAAGCAGAAATAACACAAAAATATAGGGGCTGCGGTTTAACATGACAAGCCAAATTTAAGCTTTTTTGAGATGTAATCGTGCTTTGAAATATGGAAAGAATGAGCTAAATTGCATGTTAGAATCAACTAGTAAATTAACATTGAAAATATGAGAAAAATTTTACTCTTCGCGGTTTTGGGAATTATTTTTACAGCCTCAACAGCATTTATTATTAGCAGCGGAGGCATTACTGGACGTACAGGTTCTCCCAGCGAAGGAACTTGTTCGGGTTGTCATGGCGGCGGTTCCGGTACAACAAGTGTTTCTATTTCTGCATCACCGGCATTTATTTCGAATCAATATACTCCTTTGCAGACTTATACTATTAGCGTTACGGTTTCTAATAATTCATTCTCTAAATTTGGTTTTAATGCTGAGATCTTAAATCCTTCAAATACAAATGCGGGCAATATTACAAGCGGATCAACAGGTGTACAGGTTATAAATACCACACGGAAGAACGTAACGCACACAGCTCCAAAAAGCGGAACAGGTTCTGCAACATTTCAATTTGTTTGGGTGGCGCCCGTAAGCGGAACAGCAACCATTTACGCTGCAGGTAATGCTGTTGATGGTACAGGAGGAACAGGTGGCGATACACCCTCAAATACTTCCTTAACAGTAAAAGATAATACTGGTGTAGGCATAAATGAAGCTGTTGCAAGCGGAATTTCAGGCTTAAATGTATATCCAAATCCTGTAAGATCTGATTTCAAGATCAGTTATAATTTAATTGAAAACGCTGTCGTAAAAGTGGGATTATATGATATTCAAGGCAAAGAGATCACTGAATTTGCCAATGGAAATCAAAATATGGGCGCCAATCTTCTAAATACTCAATTACCATCAGACTTAGCTAATGGCGTGTATTTTGTGAAGCTTTCTTTAGAGGGAAAACAACAAGTTCAGCGTCTTATCATTACACAATAATTATTTTAGTTTTAATTGGTAAAAACTCATAATTTTCGATAAAAAGACTTCCTGTAATCAAACATTTTTATAGATTTGTTCTTGTAAAATTAATATATGCCATACCTCTCACAACGCTCACAAAACATTTCCGAATCGCAAACCATTGCGATGGCCCGCAAAAGCCGTGAGCTTAAAGCCCAGGGTATTGATATTATAAGTTTAAGTTTAGGTGAACCTGATTTTCCTACACCACAAATTATTAAAGATGCTGCAAAAAAAGCTATCGATGATAATTTCACTTACTATACTCATGTTTCCGGTTATGTTGAATTGCGTCAAGCTATCTGCGAAAAATTTAAACGCGATAACAAAGTAACGTATACTCCCGATGAAATTGTAGTTTCAACAGGCGCGAAACAAAGTATTGCAAATGCTGTTTTGTGTTTAGTTGGTCCGGGCGACGAAGTGATCGTACCTTCACCATATTGGGTAAGTTATATCGAATTAATAAAATTAGCAGGAGCAACACCGGTTATCATTAAGACGCACATTGATAATGATTTTAAAGTTACACCCGAACAACTCGAAAAAAATATTACTTCAAAAACACGAATGATGATCTTTAGTACACCTTGTAATCCCACAGGTTCGGTGTACACGAAAGCGGAATTAAAAGCGATCGCGGAAATTATAATTAAACACGATGAATTGTACATCATCAGTGATGAGATCTATGAACACATTAATTTTGTTGAAGGACATGAATGCATGGCGCAATTTGATTTTATTAAAGAACGCGTAGTGTTGATCAATGGTGTATCAAAAGGTTTTTCAATGACCGGATGGCGCGGCGGAATTTTAGCGGCACCAAAATGGTTAGCACAAGCTTGTGATAAAATGCAAGGACAATTTACTTCTGCAACTTGCAGCATTACGCAAAAAGCAATACACAAAGCAATGGAACTCGATTATCCGACCTATATAAAACCAATGCGTGATGCATTTCTGAAACGCCGTGATCTTGTATTGAGTTTAATGAAAGATATTCCGGGACTAAAAACTAATGTTCCTCAAGGTGCGTTTTATGTTTTTCCTGAAGTGAGTTATTATTTTGGTAAATCTTACAATGGTAAAACCATCAATAACGCTACTGATATTTCTTTGTTCTTATTAGATGAAGCGCACGTTGCATTAGTTCCCGGTGCTGCTTTTGGTGATGATAATTACATCCGCTTTTCGTATGCCACTACCGAAGATAATTTGAAAGAAGCTTTAAAACGCATGAAGGATGCGTTTGCGAAACTAAAATAAATAATGAAAAAATTTTCTATAAAAAAAGAACACATCCGCGAAATTTTCCGTTCGTTCAGCAATCTTAACGTTTTAATTATTGGTGATGTAATGGTGGATAGTTATATGTGGGGAAAAGTTGGACGTATTTCACCTGAAGCTCCTGTACCAATAGTTTCTGTAACAAAAAAAGAACGCCGTTTAGGTGGTGCAGCTAACGTTGCTTTAAATATTCAGGCACTTGGTGCTAATCCTATTTTATGTTCGGTTATTGGTGTTGATTATGAAGGAATGTCGTTTTTGGATTTATTGCGCCAGCAAAAATTAAGTCAGAAAGGAATTTTAAAATCACGCGATAGATTAACAACAGTTAAGAATCGCATTATTGGAAATAATTATCAGGTTGTTCGTGTGGATGAAGAAACAGAAGAGGATATCACAGTTGATGAAACACAAAATTTAATTACGTTGATCTCTTACATTATCAATCACGATAAAATTGATGTGATCATTTTTGAAGATTATAATAAAGGATTAATAACACCAAAACTAATTCACAAAGTTGTAGAGGTTGCAAAAAGCAAAGGCATTCCAACTTGCGTTGATCCGAAAAAGAAAAATTTTAATGCTTACAAAGGTGTAACTCTTTTTAAACCGAATTTAAAAGAATTACGTGAAGGCTTGAAACTGGATTTCGACGGAGAGAACATAAATGAATTACAACGTGCCGTAAGCAGCTTCCGTGTGAAACAAAAATTAGAAACTGTTTTTGTAACACTAGCCGACAAAGGCGTAATAACAAATTCCCGTAGTGTAAAAGAACACGTTGAAGCACATGTTAGAAATATTGCTGATGTTTCCGGAGCAGGAGATACTGTAATAAGTGTAGCCTCGTTATGCAGAGCCTTAGAATGTAATCCTGTGTTCACGGCAGCACTTTCTAATTTAGCAGGAGGAATTGTTTGTCAGGAAATTGGTGTTGTTCCCATCAACAAAGAAGAATTATTACGT
>JANYCL010000483.1 GCA_025360355.1 Sphingobacteriaceae bacterium | reverse complement strand
TTGATTCTTTAATTCTTTAATGTCCTCCATTTTCTTTTCTAACTCAAGAATATTTTGTGGGACATTAATATTGGTTATATGAACACGCGATCCTGCTTCATCTAAAGCATCAATAGCTTTATCAGGCAAATGACGATCAGTAATATAACGCGCAGTTAAACTAACACAAGCTTTAATAGCTTCGTCGGTATAAGTTACGTTATGGTGATCTTCGTATTTCGATTTAATGTTATTTAATATTTGTAAAGTTTCATCCGGTGTAGCAGGTTCAACAATTACTTTTTGGAAACGACGCTCTAATGCACCATCTTTTTCTATGTACTGACGATATTCGTCAAGAGTAGTAGCACCAATACATTGTATCTCACCACGCGCTAATGCAGGTTTGAACATATTACTTGCATCTAACGATCCGCTCGCACCACCCGCGCCAATTATTGTATGAATTTCATCAATGAATAAAATAACATCAGGAGATTTTTCCAATTCGTTCATAACGGCCTTCATGCGTTCCTCAAATTGACCACGGTATTTTGTACCTGCAACTAAACTTGCAAGATCTAAAGTAACAACACGTTTTCCGAAGAGAACACGGCTTACTTTACGCTGTACAATGCGAAGAGCTAAACCTTCAGCAATAGATGATTTACCCACACCTGGTTCACCAATTAATATAGGATTGTTCTTTTTCCGTCTTGATAAGATCTGCGAAACACGCTCAATTTCCTTCTCACGTCCAACTACAGGGTCTAATTTGCCATCTTCGGCCATCTTTGTCAAATCCCTGCCAAAGTTGTCTAGAACGGGAGTTTTCGATTTACTCTCGCCTTGTTTCTTAGTTCCGCTTCCGCCACCTTGTCCGCCGCCGCTAAATCCTGTTTCTTCAGCTTCATCATCATCTGCAGCAGTATTTTCAATTTTGTGAGGACTATCCATGAAAACTTCTAATTCAGCTCTTACAGCTTCGTAATCTACACCAACTTTTAATAAAGCTTTAGAAACTACGTTATCGTTATCTTTTAAAATACAAAGCAATAAATGCTCTGTGCCAATTTGTACTGCTTTAAAGGTTTTTGCTTCCAAATATGTCAGCTTTAATGTCTTTTCGGCTTGTTTTACCAATGGGATATTGGCAAGGTTATTTGACTTACGGGTTCCCGGAGTTAAACTGCTTTCAATATTTTTCCTTAGTTCCTGTGTATCAATAGTTAGTTTTTTTAATAAGCGAATGCCTACGCCTTCACCGTCGCGGATCATTCCTAACATAAGATGTTCTATGCCTATAAAATCGTGCCCTAATCGTAATGCTTCCTCACGGCTGTAAGTGATTACGTCTTTAACTCTGGGCGAAAACTTTGCTTCCATAATGTACGTGTTTTAAATTAGTATAGCATATATGATGCCACAATCAAAAGTAAGGTTTAAATAATGCTTTGAACCGACACGAAAAACACATTTTTTAACAAAAAATTTGTTGATAAGTATCTAATTCAAATACCGTCAAATTTCGGTATTTTCGGGGGATGTAAGATGATTTTTTATGGTGTACGATTTTTATGATTTTAAGGTTTCAAAACGACCTGATAATAATTCATAAATGAGGCTCTAAAAAACAAAAAACTTTAATTAAAAAACGAACTAACGACTATGGCAGACGGAGAGAAAATTATCCCTATTAACATTGAAGACGAAATGAAAACCGCCTACATCGATTACTCGATGTCGGTTATTGTATCGCGCGCATTACCAGATGTCCGCGATGGTTTAAAACCTGTTCACCGCCGTGTTTTATACGGTATGTTGGAGCTTGGTTTAATGCACAACAGACCCTACAAAAAAAGCGCCCGTATTGTGGGTGAAGTTTTAGGAAAATATCACCCGCATGGCGACGCCAGTGTTTACGATACAATGGTACGTATGGCACAAGATTGGAGCTTACGTTATATGTTGGTTGACGGACAAGGAAATTACGGAAGCGTAGATGGTGATCCACCGGCTGCAATGCGTTATACTGAAGCACGTATGCGTAAAATTGCTGAAGAAATTATTGCTGACTTAGAAAAAGATACAGTTGACTTTAAACCAAACTTTGACGACTCGTTAACTGAACCAACCGTAATGCCAACGCGTATTCCTAATTTATTAGTGAATGGTGCTTCAGGAATTGCAGTAGGTATGGCAACAAACATGGCGCCACATAACTTAACTGAAATTTGTGATGCTTGTATGGCTTACATTGATAACCGCGATATTGATATTGCAGGATTAATGCAGCATGTTAAAGCACCAGATTTCCCAACGGGCGGAACCATTTACGGTTTTGCAGGTGTGAAAGAAGCTTTTGAAACAGGAAGAGGAAGAATTGTGTTGCGTGCAAAAGCAATTATTGAAAATTATAAAGACCGTGAGAGAATTATCGTAAATGAAATTCCTTACCAATTGAACAAAGCGGAAATGATCAAGAAAACCGCTGAGTTGGTTAATGATAAAAAATTAGAAGGTATTTCTGATATCCGCGATGAATCGGATAGAGATGGTATGCGGATCGTTTACGAATTAAAACGTGATGCAATTTCGAATGTTGTATTAAACAATCTATACAAATACACATCTTTACAAACCTCATTCTCAGTAAATAACATTGCGTTGGTTAATGGCCGCCCAATGATGCTGAACTTAAAAGATCAGATCCATTATTTTATTGAACACAGACATGAAGTAGTTGTTCGTCGTACCAAATTTGATCTGGCTCAAGCAGAAAAACGCGCGCATATTTTAGAAGGTTTATTAATTGCTCTTGATCATTTAGATGAAGTAATTAAAGTTATCCGCGAAAGCGCAACACCTGATACAGCCCGCGAAGAATTAATGTCACGCTTTAAATTAAGCGAAATTCAGAGTCGTGCTATTTTAGATATGCGTTTACGTGCATTAACAGGACTGGAACGCGATAAATTAAAAGATGAATACGCTGAGCTGAAAAAATTAATTGATTTTTTAAACAGCATTTTAAATGATGAAAAATTGCGTTTCAAAATAATTAAAGATGAAGTTGCTGAAATAAAAGAAAAATATGGTGATGCAAGACGCACTGATATTGTTTTCTCAGGTGATGACATTAAAATGGAAGATATGATCGCTGATGAAGATGTGGTTATTACCATTTCTCATATGGGTTATATTAAACGTACAAACCTTGATGAATTCCGCGCGCAGGGCAGGGGAGGAAAAGGAAGTAAAGGTTCTTCTACCAGAGAAGAAGATTTTATTGAACACATGTTTACTGCCTCAACACACAATTATTTATTGTTGTTCTCGGAAAAAGGACAAGTATATTGGTTACGCGCGTTTGAAATTCCGGAAGGAAATAAAACAAGCAAAGGGCGTGCTATTCAAAATTTATTGAACATTCAGACAGAAGATAAAATAAAAGCATTTATTAATGTGAAAAGTTTATCAGATGAAGAATACATCAATAACAACTTCATTATTTTATGTACCAAAGAAGGAATTATTAAGAAAACTACTCTGGAAGCTTATTCCCGCCCAAGAGCAAATGGAATTAACGCAATAACAATCCGTGAAGGAGATGTTTTATTAGAAGCAGCTTTAACTAATGGTAAGAACGAAATAATGTTAGCTACCAAATTGGGTAAAGTTTGTCGTTTCAACGAAGAAAAAGTTCGTCCGATGGGACGTAACGCTTCGGGTGTAATTGGTATAGA
>JANYCL010000480.1 GCA_025360355.1 Sphingobacteriaceae bacterium | reverse complement strand
TATATCGTATTCTCCAAAACCATAATGTCCTTTGCTGCTAAAATAAAGTGTTTTACTATCGGTATGAAGGAATGGCGTTTTCTCGTCTCCGGGTGTATTTATAACCGGTCCTAAATTTTGTGCAGGTCCCCAAATACCGGTTCTTGAATCTTTGTATGACATCCAAAGATCAATACCTCCAAATCCTTTAGGACGATCACTTGCAAAAACAATAGTGTTACCATCAGCAGAAACAGTTGGTTGCGAATCCCAATACTTAGGATCATTAAAAGGCACTTTACTAAATGGCTTCCATTCGTCGTCCACATTTTTACTCATGTAAATATCGCAATTAGCTTGTGCGCCGCCTTCTTCCCGCATCATCGCAAAATATAAATATTTATTATCCATGGTAATGGTACAGCCGCCCTGATTATCGGAGGTTGCATTAAATGGCCATGGCATTTCTTCACCTTTATCAAACACTCCTGTTTTATCTTTTACACTCCGCATAAAAACTTCTTTTTCCTTGTCAGTTTGGTCGTAAACTTGATCCATCTTCTTGAATGGCACCTTCCGCACAAACAAACAGTTTTTATCATCCGGAGAAATGTAAGCAAGATATTCGTCGCGCTCAGTGGAAACACCCATTACAACATGCGGCTCGAAAGGTACTACCAATTTATTTATATCATTTTCCTGTTTCGCCGACTTCACCATTCCTTTTGCGTTGGCCATTTCCTCATTGTAATCTTTGCCAAATTTTTTCTCATCTGTACTTACAAACTTTATAAATTTATTCAGGTATTTTATGGCAGAATCATTTTTAAATTCTTCGTAATAAGCGAAACCAATATAATAATAAGGTTCTGAATGGATATCCGGACATGAAGCAATTGCTTTCATGAAATAAGGAATTGTCGGCATGAAGGATTTTTCTTCAAGTTTGAGATGCACAACAAATTCAAAACCCATTCGTAAATTTGCTTCCGCGAAATCAGGATCTTCAGCTAAACATTCTTTTAAATATTTTAATCGCTCTGGTTTTGGAGTTTTTCTGTCGGTAGCTTTTAAATATAATTTCTCAAGACTTTTATCAATATCCTTACAATACTTTTTCGACCCTTCTTCATCATCTTGTGAAAAAAGAGGAAAACTCAAACAAAATAATAAGCTAATGAATAGTTGTCGCATTGTACCAAAGGTATAAGCAAATTTAATGCTAAGGTTACAGAATTGAGTTTATTTTCAAGAGTTTCTCTACCATAAACTGTTAAAAAAGGTGCATATCTGTTTATATGTTTATTATGCCATAATTCTTAAGCCAGTTACATTTAATCAAAATTAAAACTATGATTAACTTCCTTACTAACTACTGGTGGACTATTATTCCCGTATTTGTCTTGATCTTTTACAAACTTTTTTTCAGATTATTTGGTATCATTATCATTCCTGAAGACAAAATTGGTTTGGTTACCAAGAAATTTGTTTTATTCGGAAAAGCCCAGTTGCCGCCAGGGCGTATCATTGCTGTTGAAGGCGAAGCTGGTTTTCAGGCACAGACTTTAGCGCCCGGAATTTATTTTTGGAAATGGATCTGGCTATTCGAAATTACAAAACAAGCCTTAACTGTTATTCCGCAGGGAAAGATCGGATTATTAGTAGCGAAAGACGGTGCAGAACTTGAAACCGGAAATATTTTGGCCCGGAAAGTAGAATGCGATGGTTTTCAGGATACAGTGGCATTTTTAACCAAAGGTGGACGTAAAGGAAGACAAAGCGCTTATATTACCGCGGGTACTTACCGTTTAAATACTTTCTTATTCGAGATCTTTACAGTGGACATGTTTACCATTAACGAAAACATGGTTGGTATCATTACAACTTTAGACGGTATGCCAATTGAAGAAGGCAGTATTGCCGGAAAAAATGTAGCTGGCCATAATAATTTTCAGGATGCTGATACTTTTTTAAGAAGTGGTGGTAATAAAGGTTTACAGCCTCAGGTAATTTTAGCTGGTTCATATTATATCAATCCGTGGTTTGTTACCGTTGAACAAATAAAAATGATGGAGATCCCAATTGGTTATGTGGGTGTAGTAATTAGTTATGTAGGAAAAGAAGGAAAAGACCTAAGCGGTGTTGAATTTAAACATGGTAATATTGTTACCAAAGGCGAAAAAGGTGTTTGGGCCGAGCCGTTGGGTCCGGGTAAATATCCAATTAATACATTTATTATGCGTGTTGAATTGGTACCAACAACTAACCTGGTTTTAAACTGGGCTAATGCGCGAAGCGAATCGCATCAACTCGATAAAAACCTTTCTACTATTACAGTTCGGAGTAAAGATGGTTTCCCTTTTAATTTAGATGTGAGTCAGATCATTCATATTCCAACCACCGAAGCTCCAAAAGTTATTGCACGATTTGGAAGCATGATGAATTTAGTGGGCCAGGTTTTAGAGCCTACAATTGGTAACTATTTTAGAAATTCGGCGCAGGACAGTGATGTGATCGCCTTTTTAAGTTCGCGTAAAGAACGACAAGACGCTGCAAAAAAACGTATCAGTGAAGTGCTAGATCAATACAATGTGAATGGTGTTGATACCTTAATTGGGGATATTGTTCCGCCGGATAGTTTAATGAAAACATTAACCGACCGTAAAATTGCCGAAGAACAAAACACAACTTTTGAAACTCAAAAACGCGCAGAGATCACACGACAAGCATTAGAAAAAGAAACTGCTGTAGCTGATATGCAAAAAGAAATTGTAAAAGCAGATCAAGGAGTTTTAATTTCTGAACGTATTGCCGATGCTGCTGTTAAAAAAGCAACAGGTGAAGCGCAAAGTGTAAAAATTGCTTCCGTAGCTGAAGCCGATCGTTTAAAAATTATTGCTAGTGCCGATGCGGAGAAAACAAAAGTAACCGCCGAAGCTGAAGCCGGAAAAATTAAAGCTCTTGCGAATGCTGAAGCTGAAAAAATATCTGTAACAGGTAATGCAGAAGCAGAAAAGATCTTAGCAATTGGTAAATCAAATGCAGAAGCCTATAAATTATCAGTTGGCGCAATGGGTGGCGATAACTTTACTAAATTAAAAGTTACTGAAGCTATTGGCAGAGAAAGAATAAAAATTATTCCGGAAGTGTTAATTACAGGCGGTGGCGATGGTGCTAACGGACCAATTAGCGGCTTGTTAGGTTTACAATTACTGGAAGGTATAACTAAAAAAATGGTGGAAGACGGTGGTAAAACCGACGAGAAGAAAAAATAATGGAGATCAATAAAGTAAATATTGCCGGAAAACTCAATTTATTCAATGATCATTGGAACCCGCGGATCATAGGTGAATTGAACGGACAACATATCAAGCTTGCCAAATTCCAGGGAGAATTCATTTGGCATAAGCATGATAACGAAGATGAAATGTTTTTGGTTCTTGAAGGCAGTTTTAAAATGGAGCTGCGCAACAAAACCATAATGATGGATAAAGGAGATCTTATTATCATCC
>JANYCL010000463.1 GCA_025360355.1 Sphingobacteriaceae bacterium | reverse complement strand
ATATAATCAATAACTGTTTTCTCACCTTCACTCAGCTTGGTACCTTTAATTGCCGTACCAATTACTTTATCTGCCGCAGCCTTTGTCGCATCTTTTAAAAGCCCAGCACCATCTAGATTCACTGCATCTTCACCAAGCCTGATAGCTGTTGAAGCATCTTCCATTCTGCCACCAACGTTATATAAGCCTACACCAACAGCAACAACTTCAGGCTGAACGAAGACAGCACCACCCAATACAACTACCACTGGTAGCGGGAGCGTGATTCGAACATTCATTTAAATTACTTTTTTTTACATATAAATATATGCAATTTTCTGTATTTTCTCCGCTTTTTCTGAATGACAAACCTCGGTGTACCGAGGTTTGAGGTCCTGACTTATGTCAGGATGACTGGTGTAACGAGGTATCGAGATCCTGAATCAATCCTGATAGCTGTTGGTAATGCATAAAATGAGACAATTTTTATAAACATTTTCAAAAATTCTACAATTCATAGCCATCAACCCCTAATTGATACTTTAATTTTGATGTTATATTAAATTGTTAAAGTTTACAAATATGTAAACTTCTTTTACTAACTTTACGTATAACAGAATGAAGGTTGATTTTAAGACGGATCATTTAGAGTATTTGTACATAACACCCTTAGAAGAAATAAAAGGCAAACACCCTTTCTCGAAAGACATTATTAAACAATTTAAAAAGAAAGTTCAGCTCTTAACCGTTATTTCGAAACTAGAACAGTTAAAGCAATTCAGAGGTTTGAATTTCGAATTTTTGAAAGGTGATAGAAAAGGTGAATGTTCGATACGGCTTAATAACCAATACAGGTTGATATTTGAGCAAACAAAAGAAAATGAAATTTCAGTTATTTTAATAAACGAAATATCTAAACATTATGAGTAAGAAAAAGAAAACGGCTAGCGATATGATACCGGGAGATATTTTTCATCCCGGAGAGTACATAAAAGACGAATTAGATGCAAGAGGCTTACATCAACAGGAATTAGCCGATAAAATGAAAGTCAGTAAATCGGAAATTAGTTTTATTATTCACGGTCACCGGGATATTAATGCAAAAACGGCCGTGCTTTTAGAAATGGCTCTGGGAATTGATGCAGAATTTTGGATGAACCTCCAGATAAAATACGATATTGATCTGGTAAAAAAGAAATTGCAGCGATCAATTAAAACTTCAAAAATTTCAGCAACAAAAAAGCAAAAGTTAAAGAAACTTGTTGCTGCTGCATAAAGAAAATCACCAGCTTCCCCCTGATCCACCGCCGCCAAAACTTCCGCCGCCGAAACCACCGAATCCGCCTCCGCCACCGGAGCCGCCACCGAAACCACCACCCAAACCTCCGAGGAACATTCCTCCTGATGAAAATCCTCCACCCCTACCTTTACCACCGAATAGAATTAAAATTATTATTAGAATAATGATGATGCATAAAATAGGATGCTTATCCCAAAAACCTTTTACACCACTTTGCCGCGAATAATCTTTTACATTTATTTCTCCCTTAGCTAATTGTGATAAAACTGCAACTGCATTACTTATCGCCTGATAATTCTCCCCACTTTTTAAATACGGATTCATCTGCTCTTCACGAATTCTTTTTGTCGCGAGATCAGGAATTGCTCCTTCTAATCCATAACCAACCGCAATGAATAACATATGCTTCTCGGTTGGTTTGATTAAAATTACAATGCCATTATTTTTATCTTTCTGACCAACTCCCCATTCGCTTCCAATTTTTGTTGCAAAATCAGACGCATCAGTCCCGCCAAAATCATCAACCACAACAACACAGATCTGATTGCTGGTTTCATTACTGAAAGTTTCTAATTCATTTTCAATTGTATTCGCTTCACTCTGACTTAAAAAATTCGGATATTCCTGAGAAAGATTATTATATAATTTTTGTGGACTCGGACGCGGAGGAATTTGCGAAAAAGAAATTATCGAGGAAAAAACAAATATTAAAACAATTAATCTCTTCATCTTAAAAAGAAATTGAATCGTTTAACTCATTTTTATCATCGCTTGCATAAGGAAAAAATTGTTTGAGCTGCAAACCGCAATCAATGATACCATCCGCAAGTCCTTGTCCTTTTTTTCCGTTCTTGAATTGCGTAATAATTCCGCTTACGATCTTGTCCCAATATTCTTTTCCAACTTTTTGATGAATGCCTGAATCACCAATAACAGCAATTTTGCGGCTCCGAGTTGCAATGTAAATTAGAATTCCGTTCTTTTCTTTAGTTTGATTCATTCCCAAACGACCAAAAAGTTTTTTAGCGCGTTTCATTCCATCACCCAAACAAAAGCTATCCATGTGAACACGGATCTCACCCGAAGTATTTTTCTCCGCGGTTCTGATCGAATTTACGATCAAGTCCTGTTCTTCTTTTGTAAAAAAGTTTTTCGCAAACATTGTTTGTTATTTTTTCAACTCCTCACGGTCTCGACTACGCTCGACCTGACAGCAGTGTCATTTCGAGCGTAGCGAGAAGTGACAAATCCACTAAACCTTATTTATCAAAACTAACCGTTGGTGCTTTTTCTGCTCCGGCTTCTGCTTCAAAGTATGGCATTTGATTAAATCCGCCCGCCATTATACTTGCCGGAAACATTTGCAATGATTTATTATAATCACGAGCAAGATCATTATATTTTTGTCTCTCAACAGAAATTCTGTTCTCGCAACCTTCAAGTGTTACACGTAGATCTCCAAACGCTGCATTCGCTTTCAAATTTGGATAATTTTCTGTTACCATTAATAATCTTCCCAAAGCATTACTAAGATCGCCTTGCGCTGCTTTATATTTTGCAATTGATGCATCACTCATGTCATCTAAATTTACTTTTACCTGTGTAGCTGATGCTCTTGCTTGAACTACTGCTTCTAATGTGCTTTTTTCAAAATTAGCTTCACCTTTTACAGTTGCTACGATGTTTGGAATAAGATCCATACGACGCTGATACTGACTTTCAACTTGCTGCCATTGCGCTTTTGCGTCTTCTCTTAAACTTACAAATCCATTACGTTTGTTACAAGCCCAAAAACCGCCAAACAAAACAATAATTCCAAATACAATTGCTATAATTAATCCTTTACTCATATTTTTAAATTTTTATAAGTTAAAGGTATTAATAATTCTTAACTTTGAACATGGCTTTTGATTTAATTTCCGACTTCCAACCAACCGGCGATCAACCCGAAGCCATTCGTCAATTGACAGAAGGTTTAAATCAAGGAACAAAGGCTCAGGTTCTCCTTGGAGTTACAGGTTCCGGAAAAACTTTCACTGCAGCTAATGTTATAAAAAATGTTAACAGGCCGACTTTAATTCTCAGTCATAATAAAACTTTAGCTGCACAATTGTACAGCGAGTTCAAACAATTTTTTCCTAACGCAGCAGTTGAATATTTTGTAAGCTATTATGATTATTATCAGCCGGAAGCTTATTTACCAACGACAGATACTTATATTGAAAAAGATCTTGCCATCAATGATGAAATTGAAAAACTCCGTCTAAGCGCGACTTCTTCTTTACTTTCAGGAAGAAGAGATGTGATTGTTGTAAGTTCTGTTTCTTGTATTTACGGTATTGGAAATCCAACAGATTTTAAAAAGAATGTAATTGGTTTGGAAGTGAAACAAAGAATTTCCAGAAATAAATTTTTACATCAATTAGTCGGCGCGCTTTACAGCAGAACGACAGAAGAATTTACAAGAGGAAGTTTCCGTGTTAAAGGTGATACTGTTGATGTGAATTTAGCTTACGCAGATCATTGCGTGCGTATTTCTTTTTTTGGTGACGAAGTTGAAAGCATAGAAACATTTGATTCGGCAAACGGACATATAATAGAAAAATTTACAGGATTTAATATTTATCCTGCTAATATATTTGTTACCGCTCCTGATACAATGCATCAAGCGATCTTTAGAATCCAGGAAGACATGGTAAAACATGTTGAGTATTTTAAATCTATTGGAAAAGTATTGGAAGCAAAACGAATTGAAGAACGCGTGAATTACGATCTGGAAATGATGCGCGAACTTGGTTATTGCAGCGGCATCGAAAATTATTCGCGCTATTTTGATGGCAGAACTACCGGAATGCGACCGTTTTGTTTAATGGATTATTTTCCGAATGATTTTTTAATGATGATCGATGAAAGTCATGTTACCATTCCACAAATTCGTGCGATGTATGGTGGAGATTTTTCGCGAAAACAAAATTTAGTAGAGTTTGGTTTCCGTTTACCTTCAGCTTTGGATAACCGTCCGTTAAAATTTGAAGAATTTGAAACTTTATTGAATCAAACAATTTACATAAGCGCAACTCCTGCTGAATACGAATTAGAAAAAGCAGAAGGCGTTGTTGTGGAACAATTAATTCGTCCGACAGGAGTTTTGGATCCAATTATTGAAGTTCGTCCGTGTTTAAATCAAGTAGATGATCTCCTTGATGAAATTCATAAGGTCGCTGCAAAAGATGAGCGCATTCTGGTAACAACTCTCACAAAAAGAATGGCAGAAGAACTCACAAAATATTTAACCAAATTAAATGTACGCTGCCGTT
>JANYCL010000236.1 GCA_025360355.1 Sphingobacteriaceae bacterium | reverse complement strand
TGCAATTAAAAGTGTCCCCAATAAAACAAGAACCGGAATATTCTTGAAACTTTTCTCTTTAAAGAAATGTCCGACTAAAATTCCTCCAAAAAACAAACCAACTTGATTCAATGGATTTTTATACAAGTAGTCCTGATTTGCGATTGGTTGCGATTTATCGAATAGAACAAATGCGAAGTAGCAATAGATTCCTAATACAACAACAGAAATTAAAGCAAAAAGAATATTACTTTTTTTCATGCAATAAAAAAACAAAGGAAGCATCAAATAAAAACTTAATTCATTTCCGATCGACCAGACCCCTACAGGAACATTAGAAGTCCAATCTACAATTCCAAATAAGCCTGTAAACTGTAATACAAGATCCATTAACGTTGCGTTGGTTCCATATATTATTATTGCTAATATCATCACAAACCACATAAGCGGATAAATTCTAAAAATACGCTTCACATAAAAGTTCTTAAAAAATGTTTTATCAAGAGTAAAATTCTTGAAGTACACGAGATACATTGTTAACCCACTCAAAACATAAAACATCGATACACTATAAACACCTAATTTTGCCAATGGCGAACTGATATCCAAACCTTTCATCGTCCAGCCAATGTAATGGTAAGCCATGATCGATAAAGCACAAAGTCCGCGCAGGTAATCTAAATTTTCGTATCGGGTTTTAGCGACTTCCATTTATTTTTTGAACGAATTGAGAATTTCCTTTACTCCATCTTCAAAACTTACTTTTGGTTTCCATCCCAATTTTTCTGCTGCCAATTTAATGTCCGCAACTGTATCCGGAATCTCGTTCACTCTTTTTTCATTACTTGAAACAACACTTTTTTTACTACCTGAAATTGTTTTTATTTTTTCAATGATCTCAGCAACACTAAGTGAATATCCACTTCCAACATTTAATATCAGAAATTCTTCTTTCACGTTAAGAGTAAGAATAAGGGCTTCGATAAGATCGCTTATGTAAACGTAATCGCGTTTTGGTTCCAGATCTTTTACTTTTACTTCCTTCTCAGTTCCTTGAAATTTCTCGATCAATTCAGGAATTAAGAAACGTTTATCTTGCGCAGGGCCGTAAATATTAAAAGGACGGATAATGCAAATCTTCAATTTATAATATTCCGCATAAAATTTACACAACTCTTCCGCCATATGTTTTGAAAGGGCATACGGATTTGGCGTTTGTAAGGGATGTTGTTCGTTAATTGGTAAATATTTAGGACTACCGTATAAATAACTACTTATAAAAGTTAACGAAACAGATTTTAGACGACAGAATTCCAAAACCTTTTCAGTTCCGTAAACATTCGTTTCAATAAAAGGATCGGGTGAATTCCAACTATCCGGTACAAATGATTTCGCAGCAAGATGAAAGCAATGACTGATATCTTCCTTATGTAATTTACGGTAAGATTCCTCTTCCAAAATATCACCGCTGAATTCTAAAACAGAATAATTCAACTCACGCAATTTTTGGACAAGGTTTTTCCCAATGAAACCGTTAGAACCCGTTACTAATACTTTACTCATTTCAAAAACAAATGCTTTTTCGTTTCAAATTCTTCAATGGCTTGTGCATAATCATCGGGGCGACCAATATCAAGCCAATATCCATTATGTTCCTTAACAGTCGCGAATTTTTTCTGTTTTATTAATTCCAACATTAAATGATCAAAACCATATATTGTATCAACAGGGATCATATCAACAGCTTTTTTGCTTACCATGTAAATTCCCATGCTTACTAAAAAATTCTGTTTTGGCTTTTCCATGAAATCCACCAACTGATTGCTTTCATTCTTCACTAACACACCATATTCGCTTACTTGTTCACGTTTAGCAGCAGAAATCGTAAAAATATTTTGCGCTTTACAATGTGTATCATAGAATTCAGTAAAATTAATATCAGTAAGAATGTCGCCATTCATTACTAAAAAATTATCCGGCAGATCCTTTATTAATTTTAGAGGGCCCATCGTACTTAAAGGCTTATCTTCTAAAGAATAATCAATTTTAATGTTCCATGCCTCCCCATTCCCGAAAAATGCTTTTATAATATTAGCTTGGTGATTAACCGCCATTGTAACATGCGTAAAACCGTTTGCAGCTAATTGCCTTATTATTACTTCGAGGATAGGAAATTCTCCAACCGGCATTAAAGGCTTTGGTAATACAACTGTATATGGTCTAAGGCGTGTTCCCTTTCCGCCTGCTAATATTACTGCTCGTTTAGACATTGTAAATGTTGGTTTTATATTTTTTCAAATTTTCTTTATCCAGAAACCACTTTATAGTTTCGGTTAATCCCTTATCAAGATCGTAATTGTTTTTATAATCCGTTAGTTCCATTATTTTAGAATTATCACAAACTAATCTAAATACTTCTGATTTTTCAGGACGTTTTCTGTTTTTATCCGTAACAAACTTAACATCGCTCTTCATCAGATGCTTTATTTTTTCAAATAGATCGCCAATTGAAATTTCCGTATTAGAACCAATATTTACAGTTTCACC
>JANYCL010000408.1 GCA_025360355.1 Sphingobacteriaceae bacterium | reverse complement strand
TACGATCCGTGAAATGATAAAAAACAAAAACGAAATTAATGCGACAGCTTTCATTGCTGATCAAACTCCGAGTCCTGAAGGTGCTTATTGGACTACTTTTTTAAATCAGGATACGCCAATCTTCTGGGGCACTGAAAAAATAGCGAGAAAATTAAATTTCCCTGTGGTATATGTTACCGTGAATCGTAAGAAAAGAGGTTATTATGAGGTGCATTCCGAAATTTTAGTGAATGAACCTAAGAACACAGCAGAAGGTGAAATATCTGAATTACATACCAGAAAGCTAGAAGCAGATATAAAAGCACAGCCTGAAGTTTGGCTATGGAGTCATCGCCGCTGGAAGCACAAGCGTGGCACTGTATAACACCATTTTATTTTTACCTCTTAGCTTCGTATATTTGTAACCTCTAATGTTAGAAGGCAAACAACTGATACTCGCCACAAAACCCTTCATGAAGGAAAACCGCTTGAAAAGCTGGTACTATACGCTTAGTACTTTGTTTATTCTGATCGCACTTCTTTTTGGAACAGTTTACAATTATCACTGGAGTTTAAAATTACTTTGCAGCATTTTAGCAGGCTTTACAATTGTCCGTTTGTTTGTTATCTACCATGATCATCAGCATAGATCTATCTTAACAAAATCTATAGCCGCTGATATTTTATTTACTATTTTTGGTTTTTATGTTTTAGCGCCTGCCGGAATTTGGAGTAGGAGTCATGATTATCATCATAAGAATAATTCGAAATTATTCAGTGCAAGTATTGGTTCGTATCCTATTTATTCAAAACAAAAATTTGAAAAATGTTCACGCTCTGAACAATTACATTATTTATTTATCCGTCACCCTTTAACTATTATGTTTGGTTATTTTTTCGCATTCATGTGGGGTATGTGTTATAAATCCATCATCAACCGTTTTAGCAAGCACATAGATTCTTTAGTTGCGTTAATTGTTCATTATGCTTATCAGATCGCTGTTTTTTATTTTTTAGGTTGGCACACCTGGATCTTACTTTGCGCCATTCCGCATTTTATTTCGGGTGGGATGGGAGCGTATTTATTTTATGCACAACATAATTTTCCTGGAACAACTTTTGCCGGGAATGATGATTGGACTTATGAAGGTGCTGCAATGGAATCTTCTAGTCATATGGATCTGACATGGCCTTTGCGTTGGGCAACAGCAAATATCGGTTATCATCACATTCATCACATTAATGCGCGTGTTCCTTTTTACCGCTTACCTGAAGTATATAATTCAATTCCTGAATTAAGGGAATGTAAAAAAACATCCCTTAAACCAAAAGATATTATAGCATGCTTTAAATTAAAAGTTTGGGATACCGAGAAACAACAAATGGTGGGTGTGTAATTAGAATGTTACTTTCAATTCCAATTCTTTCCCGTCGCGTAAAACTTTTACAGGAACAGTATCACCTTTTTTGTGTTGAGATAATCCTTTCATATAAACCTGAATATCTTTGATCTCAAGATCACCTAATTTTATTACAATGTCACCTTTTTTTAATCCGCCAATTGCTGCAGGTTTTCCATCGGTAACGCCGTCAATACGCAAACCTTTTCCTTCATAAGCATAATCAGGCATAACGCCCATTGTAACTTTGAAGGATGATTTTCCCATATCAACGTTACGTGTTTTTAAAAATGTAAGTTTATTTGAATTTGGTGTTGCATTAATTACACGGATAATATATTCTAAAACCGAAGCTTCACCTTCGTAATTAATTTTTTCTGCATCATCACTTGGTTTGTGATAATCTTCATGTTGACCTGTAAAGAAATGTAAAACAGGAATATCTTTTAAATAAAAAGAAGTTTGATCACTCGGACCAATTCCTGCACTGTCTTTTTTAATTGAGAAATTTGATTTGATGGAATCAATGATAGGAACCCAAACCGGACTGGTCCCAACTCCATAAACAATTAGTTTTTTGGTGCTGTCGTTAAGCCGGCCGATCATATCCATGTTGATCATATATGTAATTTTTTCTAACGGAAAACTTGGCGCATCACACCATTTTTTGGAACCGATCAAACCTAACTCTTCACCGGAGTAACACATGAATAAAAAATTAAATTTTTCAGTTAGATTATTTTCAGAAAAATAACGTGCTAATTCTAAAACACCTGCGGTACCGCTTGCATTATCATCAGCACCATTGTGTATCTTTCCTTCGGGGTTTGGATCGCGGCTGTTCTTATCATAACCTAAACCTAAATGATCGTAATGTGCTCCAATTACAATTGTATAAGGTGCTTTATTATCTAAAAAAGCAACAACATCATTTCCTTTTCTTTCCGGAACATTTCCGGTTGAAGTATCGTGTGCATCAAGATTTTTTTTGAAAGTGAATTCGTAGAGATAGGTGTTTTTATTTCCGGGCAGTAAACCATAACGCTTAAATTGCGTAGCCAAGTACATTGCTGCTTTTTTTTCTTCATCGGTTGATGTGCCTCTGCCTTTCAAAATATCAGAAGCTAAATAAGAAATATGTTTTTTAAGCGAAGGAACAGAAATATTTTGAGCCGAAAGCAGCGTTGAACAAAACACAAACGCTAAAAATAAAATGATTTTTTTCATAGAATAAGAATAAAAAAGCCCTGAAACATTTTGTTTCAGGGCTGTAAAATTAGTCATTTAAATTTTAAAAGTAGGATCCCATTAGGTGGAGTAATTTATCAATTTGACTTTGCCATAAAAGCTTAGCCGATTCTTGTTCTATTTTATCAGCAGCAAAATCAGTAATTATCAAAGAAATATCGTTGGTTAGATCGTCACGCTGAATTTTGAATTCAAAATAACTGCCATCTGTTTTATCAACCCATTGGTAACGCACCAATTGTTCTTCAATAGTTTTAAGTAAGCGTGCTTGTTGTAATTGTCCGTCCCAAACAAAAGTGTAAATGCCATTACGGATGTTTACATCGTCGCAAAACCATTCTGATAAACCGCTTGGCGAAACTAAAAATTCATATAATAATTCGGCTGATGCACGGATAACGATTTCAATTTCAAATTTCCCGGCAGGTTCTTTTTCAGGTTTAACTGCATAGGAATCTGTTTTTTTAATTGGAGTTGAAACAAACGATCCTGAAGTTGTTGTTTTTAATGCTGTAGGATTGCTGTCTTTGTCACTCGATTTAACCGTTGGTTGAATAGTTGGTTTAAATTCAGGAATAGGTTCAGAATCTTTTTTTAACAGAACAGGATTTTTAATATCGTGAATTGGCCGTTGGTATTCTTTAATAGAACCTTTAACAATACTTTTTTGAACTTTAGCAGGAGCAACAACTTTAATTGCTTTTGCAACTTTAGCTGGTTTTATTTTTTTAGCGATAATTTTTTTAGCAGGTTTTTTTGCTTTAATTTTTTTCGCTGGCTTAATTTTTTTCTTGATAGCCTTTTTAACCGGCTTTTTTTTGGCAACAGGCTTTGCCTTCTTCGAAATTTTTTTCTTCGGAGTTTTAGCGGTGTTTTTTTTCTTGCCTTTCGCTGACGAACCTTTGGTTTTCTTCGACATAGCCAGTCTATTTTTTATGAAATATATTAAATTTTTTTTACCCCGCAATTCCTTTCATAAAATAAAGTTGATGATATTGATTTAAAGCTTTTATAGTTAAATATTTGATAAACAGCAATTTACAAAACAATTCAATTATTAAAGCAATTCTTTTACTGCTCTTGAATACGGGTTTTTAGCACTTTGCAAAAAATAGTATATTTGCAGCCCTTATGGCGGGGTAGCTCAGCCGGTTAGAGCACAGGATTCATAACCCTGAGGTCGGGGGTTCGAGTCCCCCCTCCGCTACTAAAGTCTCCTGATAAGCAACGGAGACTTTTTTATGGAAGAAACATTTTGCGTTTATATTCTTTACAGCGAAAAATTTGATAAAATTTATATTGGTCAAACACACGATTTAATTAATCGTATTAAAGGTCATAATGTTTTCGAGAAAAATTCTTTCACTTGTAAATTCCGTCCATGGAAAGTTATTTATGTTGAATTCTTTAGTTCGCGCAAGGATGCTTTGTATCGCGAAAAATTGCTGAAAGGTGGTAAGGGTAGACAATGGATCAAAAATAGAAGTGATTTTTTTAAGTGCACAGGATTCATATCCGCCTAAGGCGGACGGGGGTTCGAGCCCCCCCTCCGCTACTAAAACCTTTTTAAAAGGGAGTCAGAAAACGTTTACAAACAAAAAACCCCTCATCTTCATGAAGGGTTTTTTTGTAGTATGTAAGAGGCTAATTTTTATTTCATTAAAGTAACATGTCCGGTTAAGTCGTGACGTTTTTTCTGCGCGTCAACCACAACTACTTTCCAAACATAAACTGAGTTCTCAATTATTTTACCTTTTATTGTTCCGTCCCAACCTTTCATGATGTCATTGGTGCTGAACACTTGTTCACCCCAACGGTCAAATATTTGCATATCAAATTTCTGGATATAATATCCTTTTGGTTGAAACACATCATTTAACCCATCACCATTTGGTGTAAATGCATTTGGAACATAAATCACATAGTTCGGATCAATTACAACTAAACGCTGTGTTGTATCAGAACAACCATATTGATTCTTTACAATTAAAGTAGTCATATAGCTTGTAGCAAACTCATCGCTATAAGTATGCGTTGGATGATGTGTTGTTGAGTCAGCAGGACTTCCATCACCATAAAACCACCAGAATTGATTATAAGCGCCACCAGATGTGTTTACAAAATTCACAATAGGTTCTAACACATCTGCTGTTTGCGGGTTAGCAAAATAATCAGCAACCGGTGTAGGATATGAAACAATATAATCGTTTTTAGTTTTCTTAGCCACACAACCGCTATCAGAGATCGCAGTTAAAGATACTGTGTAAGTTCCTGCAGGATAAGTATGATTTGTAACAAAGTTTATAGTAGAAGCATTATCACCAACACTCCAAGAGTATGTTGCAATAGTACCTAAAGCAATGAAAGAGCTATTTGAAAACTGTACAGGTAACTTTTCGCAACCATGAGTTTGATCAGCTGTAAAATCAACAACCGGAATTGGATTAACAAAAACATTTAACGTTGATGTATTTTTACATCCCAAACTTGTGGTTACTGTTAAACCTACCGGATGATTTCCATAAGCAGTGTATAAAGCTAATGCATTTTGACCTGTAGCATCAATAGTTGTATTACCATCAAGATCCCACTCCCAAAGATTTATTACGCCATTACTTCCAACTACGTATGAGTTATCCCAGAAGTTGGTGTAATCGCCTAAACAAGTTTTTGTAAATCCAAAATGTGAAATAGGATTCGAATAAACTCCAACAGCTTTAACAATAGTGTCTGAACATCCTACGCTAGTAACACCAACTAAAGTTACATTGTGAATTCCGCTGGTAGAATAAGTAAGAGTAGGTGATATAGTGGTATTATCAACAGAACCATCACTTGTAAAATCCCAATACCAATTGGTCATTGTATTTCCATTAGCATTTGTTGTATTATTAAATACTGTAGGCGCACCTTCACAAATATTATTAAAAGTGAAGTCAACAATTGGTAAACCATTCACAACAACGTTTTGTGTAATACTATCTTTACAGCCATCAGCATTCGTGACCAAGAGTTGAACCGGGAAAGTTCCGGCTGTTGCGTAAGTATGATTTGGTTGATTAAATCCTAAACCAATCGTATTTGCAGTTGCGTCTCCCCATGTCCAATTATAATTTGTAATACCGGTACCACCATTTAAAGTTGAGGTACTTGTAAAAGAACTTGGCGAGGTTAAACAAGACGTGTTGTTAGTGAAAGCTGCAATAGGAGCAGGTTTAACAACGTAAGTATATGTTAAGCCGGGCTGACAAGTAATAAAACCTGTTGTTGAACAAATATAAGTTCCCGGAGTTGTTGCCATGATAGTTGGAGAAACAACTGTTGGTCCAACAGGTGGTGTCCAAGTATAACTTACCATGCCTGGAGGGCCATTTAATAAACCGGTACAAGAAGTAACAGGGGTTGTAGGAGCCGGAGGACCGCAATCAGCATCAACATAGCAATATGCCCAATCATAATTATATAAACACCAGTCACAAGTAATTTTGATAGTAATGTTTGTAAAATTGTAAGGACTTAGATCCACAGCAACAGTTTGCCAAGGCACATAAGTTACAGGATAACTACCAACGTTGCTGCAAATTTGCGCACCTTGTATTGCGGAGTTTTGTGCAACACCTGGTGGTAAACCAATAAATGCATTTGGCGGTGAAGCGTAATAACAAGAATAAGTTGGACAAGCTAACTTATTACCAAATTGGTCATAAAAATTAATTTGAAAATTTGCCGCAGCATTTGCCGGGTGTGGGAAGTTTAATACTACCGCAGCAAAGTGCAATTGAAATTGATTATTTAAAGGTGTAACAGCAACAGTACGCTGCGCTAAAGCTCCAAAATTTACTTTTTTACCAGGGTTGGTACAGCTGGTGTTGTTGTCATTTAATCTTAAAGAATAATTTGAACCACTTCCGGGATATACGCAAGGAAACCCTCCAAAAGGATCAACCCCTCCACTCATAATTTGAAAATCTCCGGTAAGCGACCATGAAGTTGTTGCATTCGCTTCAAAATCTATATTAGAACAACCCACAGGCTGATTACCTTGTGACAAAGTATTATTACCCGGACCTTTATTTGCGTTTCCGTTTTTTACATTAGCATAATATTCAGCGCTGCTTCTTTCCCCATTCGGGTTAGTTATTTGATTTTGCTTATATAGATTATATTTTCCGTCTATATAAGTTCTTTTAGCACGGGCTAACATTTCGTGTTTTTGTTGATCAGATTTAGCATGATTTGCATGGCTCATTGAACCTGCATAATCGAAACCTGCTAAAGAATCCACGGGTGCTTTACTTTGGGATGACAATAAAGTCGATAAACTTAAGAAAGCGATAGATAAGATGATTTTTTTCATTGATTAGTTTTTAACACTACAAATATAGATTATATGTATGGAACCCTCAGAAATCTAAATAACTGTTTAGGCCCCTTGACTAAAAAATAGGCCCATTTGACTCAAAACCATAAATGAGTGAATGGATTTAAACAAAAAACCCCTGAGATCCGAAGATCTCAGGGGTTATATAAAGGAATTAAATATTAGTTAACTAAACCCGTAAAGCCTGCATCAGCCTTTAACTTAATAAATTCAGCATCATCTTTAGCAGCTGCTTTTAAAGTACCATCTTTTTCAATAGCAGTTTTTAAGTTGCTGATCACATCAGCTGTGCTGCTTCTGCGCGCTGCAGAAACTGCTTTTAAATAATAACTTAAAGCCATATCTTTTTCGTTACCTGCATCAATTGTAGCACCAACTTGGTCAGCACTTCCTGCTAATAATTGAGCTAAAGCTTTATTGAAGCTTTTGTAATCTCCAAAGTCAGATACTGCATCAGAGTATTTACCATTTCTAACTTCCATGATACCTTTGTTGTAACCAACTTCAGGACCTGCACCATTAGCTTTATTATAAAGATCCATTGCTGCAGGACGATTACCGCCTTTAGCTTGAATGATACCAAGGTTATTCATGATAATAGGATTACCTGCGCCATTAGCTTCTGCACGTTTAAATGCTTCACCTGCTTCAGTAACTTTATTTTGAGTTAATAAGGCAACTCCTAAGTTATTCGATGCTCTCCAATCAGTAGCATTTTGTTTTTCTGCTGCTGTGTAAATTTGAGTTTTAGTATTGATATCGGTAGTTAAAGTAGCACCGTATAATAATTCTTCAATTGATAAACTATCAGGGTGAGAAGTAGCTAAAGCAGATATCATTTCGTCAGTACGTGATTTTTTGTCAACGTTAATAACGATCTCAGAACGACGTAATTTTGGTAATACTTTTTCAGCTAATTCCTTATAAGTTTTAGATAAGTTTTTAATTTCAGTACGACGTTGAGCCGGATCAGAATACATTGTTAAAACACGTAAGATAAGATCTTTGTCAGCCATTGTAGAAGCTTCCATTAAAGATTTAAATCCATCCCAATCTTCCTTAGTTGTACCCACAACATACTGTTCTTTTTCTTTACCGAATTTATTGTCTTTGTTTTTGTTCTTTTTGAATTCGTTCATGAAAGCAGCAGAGCCACTTTTAGCACGATCCATAGCTAAATGCTCATTCTTATCAGTTTCCCCATCAGGAGAAGCGTAAGCATTAACATTGATACCTTTGAATTCGTACCAAATACTATTGATGTTTGTGCCGATAAAAGTTAAAGTGTTTTTTACTTCTTCACTTTTCATTTCAGCCGGACGAACAGTAGCATTGTTAATTGTATAGTAAATGTGAGCTGTTTGGTTAACAGGAGTGATCTTCACAAAAGCGTCTTTACCATAGATTCCTTTTTCGTCGTTACGAACTAAAAGAGGAGTAATGATAGTACCGTCGGCAATTTCTACCGGAGCAAAATCTTTGATCTTTTTCTTCACCTGACCTTGAGCACGAAGTTCAACTTTCGCAACTTTCATACCCGGTTCGTAAAGGAATTTATCAGAGGTGTAACTGAATGTTCCGCCTTTTTCATTGCTGATCTTTTGGCCACTTCCTGTAGCTTTATCACCAACCAAAACAACAGGCTTCATTGCTTTTTCACCACCTGTGTACTTCACAACAGGAGTAATGGTCATTGTTATTTTCTTTCCAAATAATTTTGGATTAAATTTTCCGCTTACACTGAACTGTACGCTGTCACCATGCATCTCAATTGGATTTGGTGTAGCTGTGTAGTTAATGTCTTTTTGTTTTTTGATCATTTTGCCAAGCCCGTTACAACTAGTTAATACTACTGCAACTGATAAACTTAAGCTTAAGGACTTTAATAATTTTGAATTCATAATTGTTGGTGGTTTTAGTTTAAACACGCTGAGCAAAAATAGAAAATATTTAATAAAGCCCAAGCGAAATATGTGAAATTTGTTAAAAATAAAAAAGCCCCGAAGCATCAGGGCTAAAATATTGATTTACAATAACTTACTATTTAGCTAAAGCGTTAACCTTTTTGGTCAGTTTTGATTTAAGGTTACCTGCTTTGTTTTTATGAATAATGTTACGTTTTGCTAATTTATCAAGCATTGCTGATACCTTAGGTAATAACTCCTCAGCCTCTTTTTTAGCAGTAGAAGTACGTAATTTTTTTAAAGCCGTACGTGCAGTTTTTGCATAATAACGGTTTTGAACGCGTTTTGCATTGTTTGACCGGATTCGCTTAATTGATGACTTATGATTTGCCATTCTTTTAATTTTAAATTTCTCCCAAAATTGGAGTGCAAATATACATTATTTTTTGAATATACAACTGTTAAAAACAATTATTAATAGGTTGGGGCTTAAACCACCGTAAAAACTATATTTGTTTTAGTGTGAATAGGTTAAAAACCCTTTTAATATTCTTTTTTATAGCAGGAACCGGGCTGTTAAAGTCGCAAACCGAGCCTCCTGTTCAGAAGAATCTTGTGCCTAACGGAAGCTTTGAAAATTTTAGAAAAAAATCAAGCAGCATTCGGCAAGCTATCCCATGGACTCAAATTGCTTCAGTAGATTTTTATCAAACACCGGTTGAAAAAGATACCGGATTGCATAAAGGTGGTTTTAGTGGCGATTGTTATGTTGGGCTGAGGTTTCAGAAACGTTACAAAGAATACGCGCAAGTTAAACTTGCTGAAGCTTTACACAGAGGCACTACGTATGAATTCGAAATGCATTTCCGGTTGGCGTATTGGAGTAACGCGCTTGTAAAAACGCTTGGTGTTTTATTTTCTAAAGGCGGTTATCATAGTCAGGGCGATGCAATTAAATCCTGTATCATAGACAGTATTAGTAAAAAAGGTGGTTTTATAAATAATTATCAATGGTTCACTATAAAAGGAAAGTATAAAGCAGATGGCGGCGAAAAATATATTACAATAGGAAACTTTGTACCTAAGATCGAGAAAGATCTGATGCGCATTAGTATATTTAAATTAGGGTTCAGAGAAGCATATTATTTTGTGGATGATGTTAGTTTATTCAAAGCAAAAGAAGCTGAAGAAAAAGTAGCTATCGAATATGTTGGAAGTATAAAACCAAACGAAGAAGATTCGATCTTAACAGTAAGTAAAGATATTAAAGTGGGAGAGAAGGTTGCTCTCAAAAATATATTTTTCGAGAATGGAAAATATTATTTACTGCCGGAATCTTATCAGGAATTAAATAAACTGGCACAATATTTAATTCGTCACCAACAAATGCAAATTCAAATTAACGGACATAGCGATAACAGCGGCAGCAGAAATAAAAATCAAAAATTATCTGAATTACGCGCCCGTGAAGTTTTTGAATATTTAATTAAGAAAGGTGTTCAGAATAAAATGTACTTTAAAGGTTATGGTAGCTCACAGCCTGTTGCAACTAACGATACAGATGAAGGAATGCAAAAAAACAGAAGGGTTGAATTTGAAATCATAAAAAACTAATTATGGAATTAATAAAAGACGACAAACAAACTATTAAAGCCTGGACATTTTATGATTGGGCCAATTCGGTTTTTCCATTGGTAATTACATCTGCAATTTTTCCAAATTTTTACGATGCCGTAACTTCTACTAAAGATGAAGCGGGCAATGTCATCAGTCAAACGGTTACTTGTTTTGGAACTACTTTCGAAAACACTAATATTTATTCGTTCGTATATGCTTTTGCTTTATTTATTGTTGTTTTGATTGCACCAATTTTAAGTGGTATTGCAGATTATCTCGGAAACAAAAAACGTTTCCTGCAATTTTTCTGTTATCTCGGTGCAATATCCTCAATGTGTTTATTTTTCTTTACCAAAGATCATCTCGAATTAAGTTTTATTCCTTTTGTCACTGCAACAATTGGTTTTTGGGGAAGTTTAGTTTATTACAATTCATATCTCCCGCAAATAGCGAGTCCTGAAAATCAGGATTCAGTAAGTGCACGCGGTTTTTCATTAGGTTATTTTGGAAGTTCGCTCTTATTAATTATTTGTTTGATAAGTATAATGGTTCTGCATATCCCTGCTAAATATAGTTTCTTATTCGTGGGAATTTGGTGGATCGGTTTTGCGCAATACACATTTAAACATTTGCCGAGCCAAAGTCATGCACGCAAGGGAACTGATACAAAAGGTTTATTAGGAAAAGGTTTTAAAGAATTAATTTCCGTTGGCAAGCAAGTTGTAAAACTTAAACAGCTCCGTCGTTTTTTATACAGCTACTTTTTTTACAACATGGGCGTGCAAACAATTATGGTTGTCGCTGTATTATTCGCACGCAACGAAATTATTTGGCCCGATGAGAAAGCAAAAACAACTTCACTCATCATCAGTATTTTAATTATTCAATTCGTTGGGATCTTAGGTTCGTTCGTGTTCTCTAAATTATCAGCTAAGATCGGAAATTTGAAATCGCTTATGATCGCCGTTTTTATTTGGGTGTGCATCTGTGCTTTCACATATCAATTTGTTTATCAACCCATGCATTTTTACATTGTAGCATTCTGGGTTGGATTTGTAATGGGCGGCATTCAGGCATTATCGCGCAGTACGTACAGTAAGTTTTTACCTGAGACCGAAGATCACACCAGCTTCTTTAGTTTTTATGATGTGATGGAAAAAATGGGAATGATAATCGGTACTGTATCTTTCGGATTGATCAGCGAAAGCGTAGGAGGGATGCGGCCTGCAGTATTAGCTCTGGTTGGTTATTTTGTGTTAGGATTTATTTTATTATTACTCGTTCCTAAGACTAACAAATAAATTTAATGGGGTTTTTAAAAACAACGTTAACGCGATTTTCTGAAAAAAAATATTCAGGATTTGTTTTAGTGTTGGGAACTTTCCTTGTTTTAAGACTGATCTCTGCTTTTATTTTTTACAACGGCTTTCTTCTTAATTTTCAAAAAATGGCCTCTGCTGTCGGAAGCGGAACAAGCATCGGTAAGATACTTTTATATGTACCATATCATTCGTGGTCTATTTGTTTTTCTTCTTTAATTCATCCGTTATTTTTAGTTGCGCTCTTGCTTATTTACGGCCCATTGTTTTATAAAAAACAATATTTGTTGTTTAATAAGGATCTGTTTTTAAAGCAGGATAAAATAATTGTATTTGTAGCCTCCTTTATTTTATCGTGGGAGTTATGCACATACGATTATAATTATTTTTTAAATAGTGGATTTTATGTCGACAGACTTATTCTTATTATTTTGCCTTTTATTCTTTGGCGACTACCAATTCTAACCCCATTGTATGTAGCTTTCGCTTATGTGTACCGTTCCCAATTTAATTATCCGGTTGATGGTTTTGATCTGTTTGATAAACGGATCTTATTCGATATTTTACTTATGTACGTTGCAGGAGCTTATATACGAATTCAATTCAAAAAAATTAATATTCCTTTTGTGTATTTGGTAATTTGTATCATAGCATCTAATTATTTTATTAGTGGTTTATCAAAAGTGTTTATGTCGCCGCATGGTTACGAGTGGTTGCTGGATAACAATTTATCTAATTTATTTCTAAATGTACATGCCCGCGGGTGGTTGTGCAATTATGATTCCGGAACCATTAAAAGTATTAGTGATTTTTTAAGTAAGTACAGCGTATTATTGCAAAGTATTATTCTGATCTTAGAATTGGCCGGATTATTTTTACTGCGAAACATTAGATCGTGTATTGTGCTTTTGATATTATTATCCGGAATGCATTTCGGGATTTTTTTAGTTGGAAGCATGATCTTCTGGAAATGGATGGTAATTGATCTAACGGTTGCAATTGTTTTGTTGCGGAACAAAGAGTATTTCAAAACCATCCTTTTCACGAAAAAAATGTTTCTCACTTCAATGATCATAATTTTAACTTCGGTAATTTGGTTAAGACCTTATCCAATAGGCTGGTTTGATACAAAAGAAAATCAGTTTTTTACTTATGAAGCCGAAGATGAAAATGGTAAGATCGCCGAGGTATCTAAAAACGAACTCAATCCTTACCATCAATGGTTTCAATACGATCGTTTCTTGTTTTTAGTCAATATAAAATGTTTACCAATTAGTGGTTTTGGTTACACAAGTAAATATGACATCAAAGCTGCGCTGGATACAATTAATATTGAGCAACTCGGTTCTTTTCAAATTGCAAACGGTAAAAATCAGTACGATAAACCCAAGCTTCAAAAATTTAACGATTTTATAAAAACGTATTTTACGAACAGAAATAATGTTAGCAGTCCGGGATCAGCTATCGCAAAGCTAAGGCCACCGCATCATTTAAATAATTGTGTTTCAGGCGGTGGGTTATCGTCTCTGGGAAAAATAACTAAATTCCGGGTTTTATATAACATAAGTTTTAATGAGAATGGTGAAGTAGTTCACTTGATAAAACAAATTGTTGATGAAATTCATATTTGATTTTCATGAAATTTTATATCTTTATTAAAATTTTATATGGAGCACAGGGATTTCATAAAAACTTTATCTAAAACGCAGCGCCGTAAGTATACATGGATGCAGATCCTGGATCATTTTTTGGGAAGGAAAAGATTTTTTAAAGATAGAACCGCGTATTACAAAGATCTTAACGAAACCATGCCTAAAATTGGTGAAGGTCGCGTAATGCCAATTGAGAGACGGAAAGATCTAAGTCTTAAAGAATTTAAGAGCCATTATGTAAAAAAAGGAATCCCCGTTGTTTTAGAAGGTGCAGCAAAAGAATGGCCCTGTGTAAAGAAATGGTCGCTCAACTATTTTAAAGAGATGTATGGCAAAGATGAAATTGTTTTAGTTGATCAGGCCATTCCGGGATATCCATACGAATTAACAACACTTGCTGATGTGATCGATAACATTAACGGCGGAGGAAGTAAGTATTATCGTTTTTATCCATTGCTCGCACGACATCCGGAGTGCATTGAAGATTTTGATTACAAATGGTTAAAAGAAAGAAGAAATCCTTTAAGCTGGTTCGATGCATTTCAGGTTTTTATTGGACCTAAAGGTTCTTACACTGCTTTGCATAATGCAAACCAATCAAATTTATTTGTACAAGTATATGGCGAGAAAGAATGGGTTTTGTATTCGCATTATTATTCACCCGTTGTAGATCCGCATCCTATTAGTAATGTTTACAGAAGCGCACCCGGTAAACGCGAAACCGGACCGTTCAATCCTTTTGAACCTGATTTTGGTTATCCTTTCGAATTATATAAATACATTGATGGTTATTCTGTGCATTTAAAACCCGGAGATGTATTATGGAACCCGCCATTTTATTGGCACGCTGTTAAAAATGAAACAGAATCAATTGGGGTAGGTTACAGATGGCTTTCACCATTGTATTCCTTTAAGATTTCTTTTTTATATATGTTTTTAGATTGTTTTGCCACCAAACCTCCGATCTGGAAATCGTATACTCTTTACAAAAAAGATATTAATCAATTGCATTTAGAAGAATTTAAAAAACTGGAAGAAGCAAAAAAGAAAATTGCAGAACAGGAAGCTCGTAAAAAAGCGAAAGCGTCAGTTTAATCTCCTGTTACAAAATCTTATAATTTTTATACTCGCCCGGTCGCCATCCGGTTGTGGTTTCAATTAATTTCAGGAATTTATTTTTTAAACTTAGTTTTATTTTTGAAGCATCATATTTAAAATCCCAATTCAATTTTGCAATTCGTTCTTTCATAACAGAAGGGTGGGTGCTTTTAAATTCAGCCAGACTATCAATTTTACTGTAATCAAATTCATCAACGGCGGCAATGTTCTTTTTCATCCATTCATCATCGTGCCACATTTTATGAAAATTTTCTTGCTTGGCTTGCTGTGCTTTTGGCGGCTTTACCCAACCGTAATGATAAACAGAAGCATCAATTGCTTTTACATTTAGTTTGCTGTTGTCTGACTTTCTAAAACCCTGCGCATCTTTATAAGAGCGGATATCTTTGTTATTTTTTATGATACGGATTTCGTTACGGTACCAGCTGCGCGAATTCCCAACATAATTATAGTTACCGTAAAAATGTGTGTAATTAAAAAGCAAACCATCTACCGCTTTATCATCTTTATATTGTACCATTCCTTTTTTAATCGCATCTAAATATTTTTCGTGAATTACTTCGTCGCTCTGTATATAAAAACACCAATCGGAATTTTTATCTATGGCATCAAATGCTTTATTGGTCTCAATGGATAATAATTTTCCGCCTTCACGTAATTTATCATCCCAAACACTTTCCATTATTTTAATTTTGGGAGAATTTATTTTTTTGATCAGATCAAGAGTACCATCTTCCGAATTACCAACACTCACTAAAAATTCATCACAAACAGGAAGAATAGAAGTAATAGCTTCGACTACAGGATAATCGTACTTGATTGCGTTTCGTATTATTGTAAAACCGGTGACCTTCATAATGTACTACGAATACTAATTGTACGAATATACGAATCTGTATGCATAAACATATTTTTAGCGGTTAGATTGGTATATTCATATTGATTCGTATTCGTAGATCAAAAAGGATAACCAATTCCGAAATTTAATGTTGTGCGTTTCAATGGTTTTTTATCAAACTGCCATCTGTTACCTTCAGCATAAGCCGGATCAACAATGGGGGCCGCCAGATCCAAACGCAATACGAAAAAACTTAGATCCCAACGTACACCAAAACCACTGCCAATAGCAAACTCCTTATAAAAACGTTTAAATTCAAATGTGCCTTGTGGTTTTGCAGGGTCAGTATGCAATAACCAAATATTTCCAGCATCTACAAACCAAGCCCCGTGAAACGAACGGAAAATATGAAAACGATATTCGAGATTTCCTTCGATCAACAGATCGCCGATCTTATCGTATTTCGATTTTGTATCACTCGGCTGCTCATATCCTCCAGGACCTAATGTACGCGCACGCCAGGCTCTAACGCTGTTCGGACCTCCGGCAAAATAACTTTGCTCGTAAGGTAAAACATTTAAATTTTTTAGCGGCTTGCCAATCCCCAAAGCGGTGCGATATACAAGCCGACTTTGTTTGCGAACAGGAATGTAAAGACGGTAATCAAAATCAAATTTTAAAAATTGTGCAAATGGAATTCCTAAAATAAGATAACGTCCCATCGTGTCTTTTTTCTGACTCGTTGCATCAAACAAACCTCTTAAAATATTTCCCGAAGAAGAAATGTTGACCTTAATGTAATTAGTGGCTTTAGTTGATGTATTTATTGTGCTGTTTTGCTGCTGCCCATTATAAGTAAGAGAATATTTTGAGAGTGTGGTAATGTGATCCTGAAAAGAATTCAATAAAAAGAAATCACTTAACGAAACAAGGTCTGAACGGAAAGAAGGAAGTAATCTTGCCTTCACCATGTAAACTTCGAATGGGATCAGATCGTGTTTAATTTTTGATTTATGACTTCTGAAACTAAAACCATAATCAATATTCGTAATTGTTCTATTGAACTCCGGTCTTGATTGATAATTTAAAGATGTGTTAATGTATGTTCTCGGAAAAGCGTCTTTTTTAAATGGTAATAGCGAAAAAGGAAAAGCAGCACGCGGTACTGAAAATTTTATGGATGGTCCAACCTGAATGGTATTAAATGTATTTTGAACTTTAGTAATATCTGTTTGCACGGTGTTAAATTGTTTTTGTGCAATTAAAGCGCCATTTATTCTAAATTCTAAAAGTTCAGCACCGCGTAATAAATTTTTATTCTGATATAAAATACTTCCGTCAATACCAAGGTTACCCGAAGTGTTGGTACCTTCAGTTTCAATATTAATGGCTTGTTTAACTAGGGGCTGACAAACAATATAGCAATCTAACTGGTCGTTATAGCGTGGATTTTTTACGTATTGTATAAGGACGGTTCTGAAAACGCCAAGATTTAATAAACGCTTGTAAGTTTTTTCGGCGAGTACTTTTTGAAATACCTGTCCTTTAAAAAATTCTATGTTTCTTGAAATTACATTATACTTATAATGGATGTTTTTATTGAGTAAAAAAATCAGATCTTCGTGATGAATAGAATCTTTAAAATATTCATCCTTATAAGACCCTTTCATGTTTTCTGTTATGATGTAAACATTATTCACGTAATAACGCTGGTGTTTTACATACGAAACCGAATCTTTTTGTGAATTGGCAAAGACAGGAAATTTTTTGGCACAGATCGTAATATCTATTTTTTGTGGTGCGACCCCCGAATCAACATCAAAATAAATATAATCCGATTCAAAATAATAATAACCGTTGTTAAGAAGGTTAGCGGTTATTCTTTCTCTTTCGGCTTGCATTATGTCGGCATCAAATGGTGCTCCGCGTTTTAATTTGCTGTGAATGGTATCATCAAAAATATAATAACCTAATTCCGCATCCGTAAAAGAATATTTTATGTTATTAATGAAATATTGTTTGCCGGGATAAAGGTGATAAGAAACATGAGCTTTCTTTTTCTTCTTAGTATAAGCAACACTATCGCGAACTTTCGCATAAAAATAACCTTTCGAAAATAGATATTTTGCTATCTGCAAAGATGTTTGTTTCGCAATAGCTGAATCGTAAATAACGGGGGCTTCACCGGCTTCCAATACACTTTCGCGGAAGGTTGGTTTATCTTTACTTTTTAATTTCGGTTCTTTTGGTGGCTTCCCGTTTTTTAAACGTTTTTCGTTTTTGGCGTTATTTTTAATAATTCTTTTTTCATTAATACGGTCGAACTTTGCATCACGCTTTTCTTTGTGCCTTACTAATTTATCTTTATCAACCTGATTGTATAACCAAAGATTAAAAGGAAAAAGAAATAATATTTTGCGATTGGGTTTTTGCCGGATGAAAGGTGTCACTTCGTCTTTAGTAACAGTACTTTTTTGGTGATCAATGATTTTATTGGAACTCACCAAATATTCGTTCGGACCGAGATGTTTTGTTGTATTACATGAAAAAAGAAGAAATGACACACTAATGCATAACATTCCGCGAACTAAACGCCCTTTAGAAAGTCTATGCAAATAAGTGCTCAATAATGGTTAATTTTATTCCCTACGAATTTAACTAAATTATGATTAGTAAGAATCAAATAAAACAAGTTAAAAGCTTACACCTTAAGAAATTTAGGGACGAGGAAAAACTGTTTATTGCCGAAGGAATTAAGGTGGTTAACGAAATTATTAGCACTAATCCTGAAATTATTCACCAGTTATTTGTTACAGAAAACTATTTACAAGGAGACTCGAATGTTTTGCTGAACGCGACAGTTGAATACATCACGATCAGCGAAGAAGACTTAAAAAAAATAAGCACACAGTCGCAGCCAAATAATGCTTTGGCAGTTTGTCATTATTTTGAAGATACAACTCCTGAAACTGATCTTACAAAACAATTTACTTTTTATTTAGACGACATTCGTGATCCCGGAAATTTGGGAACTATTTTACGATTGGTGGATTGGTACGGAATGGAAGAGATTTTTTGTTCTAAACAAAGTACAGATATTTATAATCCTAAAACCATTCAATCGGCAATGGGTTCTTTTTTAAGAGTAAAAGTTCATTATTGTGATCTGTATGAAGTAGCAAGAAAAGATATTCCTGTATACGGAGCTGTTTTGGAAGGTGAAAATATTTATAAAGCAGAATTGAAAAATGGCTTGATCATTATTGGCAACGAATCAAATGGTATTAATGAGAAGAACTATAAATTCATTACACATCCCATAACAATTCCTTCTGCTACTAATAGCGCAACCGAATCATTGAATGCAGCAATGGCAACAGCAATAATTTGTAGCGAATTCTTTAGACAACTTCAATAAGAATAATCTACGAATACGAATCAGTACGAAATTACGAATCGAACCGCCTAGGCAACCAGATTCGTAATTTCGTAAAATTCGTATTCGTAGATTCAGGGCTTCTGAACAAAACATTTTATTCTTACAGAGGCGGAATTCTTCGCATTCGAGATAATAACAACTTTCCTGTCTTGCCGGTCGTATGCGCTTTTGGTATCAAACTTTACGGTTAATTTATTTGTTTGTCCGGGTGCGATGGGTTGTTTCGGGAAATCAACAGTAGTGCAGGAACATTCTACTTCAAAATTTGTAATGATAAGCGGTTGATCACCTTCATTTTTAAATTCATAATCAGCACTTACAATTTCTCCTTTTTTTACTTTGCCAAGATCTTTTTTTGTTTCAGTGAATTTTATTTTTGCCTGAGCTTGGAGAATGGGAGTAGTTCCAAATAAAACAAGAACTAAAAATGATATAAAATAAAAAATCCCTCCACGAATGGTGGAAGGATCTCTTTTAAATAATTTTATATTAAGGTTGTTTTGGAGCATCAGGTGTAGTTGTACTAGTTGGAGCAGCTTTTACTTCGCCTTTTATTTTAACTTTAATAGTTGCTAATTTACTGTTAGATGTAATGGTTACGTTCTTATCAAAGCGACCAACACGTTTAGTGTCATACTTCACTTTAATAGCACCACCTTTACCCGGTAAAATTGGTTCTTGTGGCCAGCCCGGTTTGCCATCAATTGTAGTTGAAGTACAACCACATTCACCTTGAACGCTTGTAATTGTTAAAGGTGATTTACCAATGTTCTTGAACTTAAATTCACGAACACCGTTAGCATCAAAATCAACAGTGCCAAAATCTAACACTTCGTTTTCAACTTTAATTTCAGGCGCATTCGGATCAGTATTAGGAACAACTGATTCCTGAGCTTTACCTGCCAATGCGAACATCGACAATAAAGCAACTATTGCTGTAATTTTTTTCATAATAATTAAATTATAATTTTCTTGTCATCCTGAGCTTTTGCCGAAGGATAATT